>PKUH01000006.1 GCA_002869615.1 Desulfuromonas sp.
AGCTGTAAGCTGTAAGCTGGAGGCTGGAGGCTGGAGGCTGGAGGCTGGAGGCTGGAGGCTGGAGGCTGGAGGCTGGAGGCTGGAGGCTGGAGGCTGGAAAGTTTAATCAGAGTCTGCAATAAAGAAAGGGCGGAAATCGATTCCGCCCTTTTTATTTCGGATTCTGCCAACTGATAACTGCCCTATTGCTCCAGATACTGCTGCAGCGCTTGAGCTTCGGCAACGAGCCCGGCTTGGTCGATGGTGGAGCGCTGCCGAACCCGGTCGGCAATTCTGCCCAGACCGGTCAGGCGCGGCACATCGTCCTCTCCCCTCGGGGCGTGCCAGCCGAGTTGAGCTGAGTCCTCTTCGAAGAGGCTGCCGTACCATTCAATATTGACGCCAAGCTTCCGTTTGAGGGCGGCCAGCACATTATTGACAAACTGAAGATCTTCAGATTTCTTGACCCGGTTGACGATCAATCCGAAACGGAGCGTCGCCAGCTGTTGCCGGATCCGGTCGGTCCGCTCCCAGTTGATCAGGGCCAGTTCATCGATAATCTCCGGGATGGTCTTGACGTCGGCATCAATCGACTGCTTGCTGATCGGCTCAATAATATCGGTCATAAAGGTGTTGTCGCCGATCCCTTTGACGATTGTCCGCAGGACAACGTTCTTGACGAAATTCATCATATTGATGATCGACGGATACTCGGGTGTCGTGACAACCAGTCCCAAGCCCCAGACCCGGAAAAAATCGAGTGTGTTGTAGGAGGTCCCGGCTCCGAGATCGAGCAGGATGGTATCGGCCCTGATGCGGGTCAGCTCACGCAGAATCCGCATCTTGTGAGCATGCAATATATTCGCAAGGAAAGGTCTGAGACCATCGCCGGGAATGTATGAAAGATCCGCCCCGGGGACCGGTATCAGAAATTCGGGGAGCGATAATTCCTTCTGATTAAGGTAGTCGCCAATGCCGGGGTGGATATTTTCAAATCCGAGAAACGTATGCAGGTTCGAGCCGCCCAGATCGAGATCGATGGCAACACATTTCTCTCCCTTGGCGGCCAGGGCGCGCCCCAGATTGGCGGTAAAGATACTTTTACCAACCCCACCTTTGCCGCCGGCGACCGGCAGGACCGTGGCCAGTTTTCCGGTTTCAGTTTCCATATTGCTCCCTAATGTAACGAATTCGGCAGGACGAAACAAGCCCCGGAACGCTCAGACAGAAAATTCGCACAGTGCTTAACCCCATCAATTTGAGCGGGCGCAATGGTTCAGAGCTTGAAACTGGCGCGCAAAGAGGTTCCCTTACCGGGTTCGGAGTGAATCAGCGATGAGCCCCCGAGAGATTTAACCCGCTCGCGAACACCGACCAGACCAAGACAGGTCGAAGTTGTGCATTTTTTCGGATCAAACCCTTTGCCATTATCGACAATCGAGATGGCGACATTACGGTCAGTATAATCAAGATGAACCCGAACCAGTTGAGCATCGGAATGCTTGATCGCGTTTCGGATTACTTCCTGGGCAATGCGATAAATTGCAATCCCTAATTTTTGCGACAAGTTAACGGGATGGCCTTTTTCAACGAGTTCAATGGACATGCCAACGGCCTGATCTGCCTGTTGATTAATGTACTGTTGGATCACCTGGGCCAACCCTTGCCCTTCAAGTTGTGGTGGATGCAGGGCAGCTGAAACCGAGCGAACGTCTTTATTCAAGCGGCCAAGAAGTTCATCAACTTCCTGACAAAGAGCTGCCGCCTCTTCACCGGAATCGATCACTTTTGACTGCACCAGTTCAATCGTGCGTTGCAAAGCGACCAGAGTCTGATCACAGTGCTCATGCAGGTCGAGGGCAATACGGCGACGCTCATCCTCGGCAGCTTCGGTCAGACGTTTGTTCAGTTGTTCGATATCTTCCTGTGCCTGCAGGCGTGCTCGCCAAAAGGGTCTGTAGAAAAAAATATAAATAGGCACAAGCAGGGCAATCAGTATGCTCGCATCAACTACCGCTTCAACATATCGCGAAAACGTCGGCATGTGATCAATCAGGATCATGACAAACAGTTCCGCGGCGAAGATTGCTATCGACATCACAATCGCCATTACCGCTGGCGAGAGATTCAACAGCCAGCTCTGGCCATCAGCATTGATGCTGGTTCTGTCTGAAAAGTTTTTCATCAGTCAGTCGTGCCTCCCAACTGGTTTGAAGTCATCCGTGACAATCCGGTCAATCTTCAGCGGAAAGTCGAGTTAATTATTAAAAAAGCAAAAGCTTTATTGACCTGAAACAGCACAGACATACTTGAGGTAACGACCTTCCGGAAAAGTTACCGGATATGGAAAGTCACCCGGCTGGGCCCTGACGGCAATAACCCTGAGATCACCATCGACGGCCAGCACTCCACGCCGCAGTTCCTTGAGATAACTATTCAGATCGGTTTTCTGATGATTCGAAGAACAGAGCAACAGTCCCCCGGGGTTGAGTAAGGGGAGTGTTTTTGCTACGAGATCGGAGGTTCCGCCACGTGTGCTGAAGGTGCTTTTCCGCGTCGTCGAAAAACTCGGTGGATCAAACAGGATGATATCAAATTTCCGTTTTTCTCGCGAGAAGCGGTCGAGAGCGGCAAAACAATCATCGACAATGAATTCATGCCGTTTCGGATTGATCCTGTTGACGGCAAAATTCTCGCGGGCCCAGTCAAGGTAGGTTGCGGAGGTATCAACGCTGACAACTTTTTTCGCGCCGGCCGCCGCCGCGGCAACCGAGAATGCTCCGGTGTAGGCAAACAGGTTGAGGAATGTCCTGCCGCTGACCTGATCCATCAGATCGCGGCGGTTTTCCCGCTGATCAAAGAAAAGCCCGGCATTCAACCCCTCCTCCAGATCGACCAGAAAGGTTAGATCATTTTCGAGCACCGGTTGCCGACCGATCGAAGGCTCTCCGGAGAGGAGTTGGCTGTAATTTTTGCCGCCGCCTGCCGCTTCAAGCTGCCGCGTTTTTTTCGGACGCTTTTTCTCATAGATGCCGTTCGGCTTAAGCAGTGCGGTCAGGACATCGACAATCAGCCGGAGATGGGGCCGCCAGCTTTCAGTGAAAAGCTGCAGCATCAGGTGCTCATCGTACCGATCAACCGTCAGTCCAGGCAGACCGTCCCCTTCGCCATTAATCAGCCGATATGCATTGGTCCCATCCAGCTGTAAAAATTGCCGCAGACCCAGGGACTGCTCGACCTTTCCCTGCAGCCAGGTTTTATTGAGACGCACCGGCTTCCGATCGAGCAGCCGGGCAACGATACGCTCACCCGGATCGAGCAATGCCGTAGCGAGGTGCGTTCCCTTCTCTGAGCAGAGCGTTATCACATCGCCGCATTGACCCGCTGGCCATTTCTTGGTGTATCGGTCGGCGATGACCCAGGGATGTCCGAGGCCAATCATGCGCGCTGTTTCCGGTCCGACAATATATTTATTCTGATTCGTCACAACATTAGTCCTGAATTGCTGCCGGCAAGACTCCAGTAATGCCAGGGAAGGGCAGTATTATTTACAAACAGAAAAAGAATAATCTTTTGCAGAGCAGATTTAAACCATAAAGATAGATATTCTTTGTGCGTCCGCTGCCCTGATGATTATCATGTCTTTAACATAAATGCTTTTAGGTATATGCTATGCACCGCATTTTAAACGGAGAAGATCATGGATAACAGTAAGACCAAAGGCGAACAGCATATTGAACAACTGATGCAGAACCTCGATCCGGCCTCGGACCGTTACCGGGCTCTCGACTCGGCCCGGCAATTCAAGGCTTCATGGGTCGATCTCGGTGAACAGCTGGTTGCGGTCAGCAGCAACAATCTCTTCAGCGAATGGGGTTACAGCACATTCGAGGAATATTGTAGCCGCGAGATTCGCATCCGGAAACAGACTGCGCAGAAGTTGACACTCGCCTTCGGCTACCTGCAGCGGCGTGAACCGGCCGTGCTCGATCGCCACGAAACCCGACCGGCACCTGATTACCGTTCGGTTGATCTGCTGCGGCGGGCCGAGGAAGAGGAAGCATTTGACGATGAGGCGTTCAGCGGCCTGCGCCAGGCGGTGATTGACGAGGGACGAAGCCTGCCGACGATACAGAAGAAATTTCGCGAATCGGTGCAATCGCATCAAACCCTCGAGGAAAGCGAGTTACAGGCGGCGAGGGCAGCTCTCAGTTCAGCGAAGAGACTCGAATCGAGCCTCAATGCGTTGCCGGATATCGGACAGGAGATACGGCCGCAACTGGCAGACCTGATCAGAGAGCTCGGCTCGACCGTCGAAGTGGCCAAAAACGGTGAGGAGGAACCGCAGGATTAATTCTGCGACCGATAAATAATTCCGTAGCAGACAACACCACACATCTTCCACAAAAGATCAGCATCACAATGCACGCGTACCCTTTCCGTCTCCCCTTCTCCTGCAAAAGAGTGAGATTCTGTTACAGTTTCTGAAACAACAGGAGAAGATCATGAAAAAAATCGCACTATTTCTAATCGTCATCCTGATTCCGGCAACGGTTCTGGCTGGAGAAGGAATGATCTCGGTACAAAGCACCCATGATGTGACGGCAACGGCTGATCGACTCGAAACAATACTCAAAGATAAAGGGATGACTGTTTTTAATCGCATCAATCATTCCGCAGGCGCCGCCAAGGTTGGAGTTGAGCTGCGGCCGACTGAACTGATTATCTTCGGCAACCCGAAAGTCGGCAGTCGATTGATGAAATGCGCCCAAGGCACGGCGATTGATCTGCCGCAGAAGGCCCTGATCCGGGAAGATGCGGATGGCAATACATTTATCTCGTATAATAACCCGGCCTATATCAGGAAACGTCACAGCATTTCCGGTTGTGATGAGGTTCTGCAGAAAATCACGAACGCCCTGGCGAATTTCAGCAAAGCAGCCGCCGGCGAATAGACCAGAGTCCTATTCGTTGCACTCCCTGGCTGCTTAGTTTTTTTATTAAATTCAGGAAACACTTTGCTGTAATTCGGGTGGTGTCCCCAACAACTTTTCGGCTCCGATTGCCTGTCCTGAGCTATCTTGTACTGAGCTCGCCGAAGTAGCCAAAGGGGGAATCCATAGATGATTTTGACTCACCCCCGAAGCTCTTGAGGTCGCTTCCGCCAGCGCGTTCACTGAACAGTAGCTCAACCGCAACCGCCACGGAGACATGCCGCGTTTGCCTCAAGGCAAACTCCCCGGCAACACAATTGAACAGAAACAATTCAGACCGCACAAAAAAGCCCCCTGCAAGGGAGCCGTTTTCTGCATACTCTTTTATGGCTCAATAAAAGAGTATGGCGGAGTGCGCGGCCGCGACCGCGCGGTTCTTTCTGTTTTCAGTCTTCGGGGGACACTTTGCTGTACTCTGGTATTTAAGGGGGCACTTTGTAGTCCAGGGACACTTCCCT
>PKUH01000007.1 GCA_002869615.1 Desulfuromonas sp.
GGAGAAGATCGTACCGGGGATCCAGAAGACCGCTGAGCTGGTGCAGGAGATTGCCGCGGCCAGCCGCGAGCAGGACGCCGGAGCCGAGCAGATCAACAGCGCAATTCAGCAGCTCGATACGGTTATTCAGCAGAATGCCTCGGCCTCCGAAGAGATGGCCTCAACCGCCGAAGAGCTCTCCAGCCAGTCGGAACAGCTTGGCGAGATGATCTCCTTCTTCAATGTCGGCAACGCCCGTCGGCAGATCGCGGCGCGCAAGCACCTGACCGCCGAAGATCACCAGGCCAACCTGAAGAAAGCCCAGCTGGCGATGCCGTCATCGGCAGGTAAAGGCAACGGCAGTGGCAACGGTTCCATCGGAATTGCTCCGGGCACAAAGAATGCCAGCTCCGGCCGGGCCGATACCCTCGATCAGGATTTTGAACAGTATTGATTGTTGCCATCAACAAGGAGAATGAAAATGACTGAAGCCGCAGTAGATATGACTCATCAATACCTGACGTTCATGCTCGGGGATGAAACCTTTGCCGTAGATGTTGCCAAGGCGCGCGAGGTTCTCGATAGTATCAATATCACCAAGGTTCCGCAAACGCCGGAGTACATGCTCGGGGTAATCAACCTGCGCGGCAGTGTTGTGCCGGTGATCGATATGCGTCTCAAATTTGGCCTGGAAAAGAGAGACCGAACGGTGGATACCTGTATCATTGTGCTGGAGATCGCCGTTGATGGCGATGCCGTTGTCATCGGTGCCCAGGCCGATTCGGTGCAGGAGGTTCTCGAGATTAGCACCGGACAGATCGAGCCGCCGCCGCGACTCGGGACGAAGCTCAACACCGAATTCATCCGTGGGATGGGCAACTGCAATGACGAGTTTGTCATCATCCTTGATATCGACAAGGTCTTTACAGTTGACGAACTGGAACTGGCAAAGGGTATGTCGAAAACTGATGAAGAGGTCGCATGAACGGATATGTTGCCTTGTCGGTGCCGGGATACCCTCCTCATCTTTTTCCGGCACCGATTTTTTTGCTAAGCGATACATTTGCATGAAGGTCTGAACCGTTCGGAGAAGACGTATGATCAAGCGTGTCTGTACATATTGCAAATCTGAACTCGGCACGGTAGCGGATGCCGTTGATGAGGTACGGATCAGTCACGGAATTTGTCTCGAATGTCTTCGTGAAAATCACCAGCACCACCTGAAATCTCTCGATGAATTTCTTGAAACTGTTACAACGCCACTGGTCCTCGTCGATGACCAAAGACGGGTTGTTTATGCTAACAGCCCGGCCTGCAATATTGTCGGCAAGGAACTCGACCAGGTAACAGGGTTGTTGGGTGGGGAGTTTATCGATTGCGTCTATGCCGCCGATCCCGAAGGCTGCGGCGCGGCAGTGCACTGTCAGAGTTGTGTCATCAGGCGTGAAGTCGAAAAGACCGCACTGACCGGGTTCCCGTCCAGACGCGTTCCGGCTATTCTTGATCTTGCCAAAGAAAGCGGGGATCAGACCGTAAGATTCCTGATTTCAACGGAAAAGATAGATGATGTCGTATTCGTCCAGATTGACGAAGTCGAACCATTTTGATCACTTTTTTTGTCATGATTTTCCGAGTAGAGCTATGGCCCGATAATGTTAACTGCAGTTATTAGTCGGATGGGAGTTTTGGTTTGGCCAGCAAAATCCTGATAGCCGATGATGAAGAGAGTATCCGTTTTACTTTTAAAACCTTTCTCGAAAACGAAGGTTACGAAGTTGACGCGGTTGAAACCCTTGCCGCAGGCCTGCAGCTTCTCGATGATTCATACGACCTGATATTTCTCGATATCTACCTCGGCCGGGACAACGGATTGTCATTGTTGCATGAGGTTCAGTCGCGCCGGCTACTGTGTCCGGTTGTCATGATTACCGGCTCACCGGAGATTGCCTCGGCCGCTGAATCCTTGCGCTACGGGGCCTTTGACTATATCTGCAAGCCGGTGACCCAGCTGATCCTCCTTCAGGTTGCCGCCAAGGCCCTGGAACATAAACGGCTGCTTTGTGAAAAAGAGACCTTCCGGATGCGACTGGAAGGGCTGTTCCGGTGTGCAACCGAAGGAATCGTTATGACCGACAACGATCTGCGCGTTGTCGCAGTCAATAAGTCGGCCCGAACACTGCTTGGCCTCGATGATTAGGTCGTTGGTTGCCGCCTCGATCAGTTGCCCAATATGCAGTATCCCATTTTTTCCAGATTTTGTGATATCATCAGGTCCAGATTTGACGGCGAAATTTACCGGCTTCAATGCCATGGAGCGGATGGCAGCAGCCAGTTTGTCAGCATGAGCGCATCCCCCCTGATAAATGATGATGGAACCGACTACGGTGGTGTGCTCATCATCCGTGACGAGAACCGACGGGGCAACGCCGATGAAATTAATGGATCATTATCTGGAAGCCTTCCGTAAGCTGAATGAAAAAAATCTACCTGATTGAAGACGAGGAGTCCTTGCGTGAAACCCTTTCAATGTTCCTGGAAGAGTTCGGTTTTGAGGTGTTCGCGTACCCGTCCCTGAGCGAGTTTCAGGAACCGGATATCGATGGTGATTGTCGCTCTGCTGAGGAGTCGGTGTTGTTTTTGCTCGATCATAATTTGCCCGGTGAACGCGGCCTTGATTATATCGCAAAACGTTTGTCGGACGGGCGCTGCCAATGCGGCGGCAAATGCATGGCGATCATGTCGGGTGGTTTACGTGCCGCGGAAGCAGAGAGAGCCGAAGAGCTTGGTTGTTATGTTTTCGAAAAACCGGTCCTGTTCGCTGATCTTGAAGAGTGGCTGGAGTCTCTTGGAAACTGAGATACACTATTCAGGTGGCACCATTGTCAGGCAATAGTAAGCCGAGAGAGACTGCTGACAAAATCTGGTCGTTCTTAATCGAACCGGTTGAAATGGCTAGCGATGAAAAACAAGGATGTTATCGTAACAATCATCTGTGAGATCACCGGCAGGCCGGCTGTCGAAGCTGAACGGATGGCCGAGGAGATGCTTGCATTGAATCCGGCGACATTTCTTGACCTGGAACAGGAGATATCGGAAACGGATGCAGCCTTTTTGCTGAATGAATTGCGCAAAAGGAAAGATGGGATCCGTCTAACGTTAATCGAATCGGGAATGATCGTTCTTTCAGGAGAAGGGACCGCCTGATTCATTCTCAAGGAAAGGCGGTAAAATTTCCCTCAATATATTATCCCAAAAGTGTTACCAGGTCTCGAACGTAACGGCACGCGCACGCCGAGGAGCATTTCGGTCCCCGGTGTGGATTCAGGCAATAGTCCGGGGGCGTAGCGTTTTCAAGAGATTCGTCTTTTAACAGTGGCGCATACAACGCTTCGGTTAACTCACTCAATCTGAATGCAAGGGTCGTATGACATGAACAATTGAACATGATCAAATGATAATGCGGGTCATGCATGTCCGGTTGGCACCCGATAACACTCTTCTCTTTGTCCTTCAAAAAAGCATCAAAATTAGACCATTGCTTGCCACAGAACGTACACGTCTTAAAGATATCCGGCCTGATCGACTCATCGGGATGCGGGCACTCCCAGTCTTCAGGAAAGCCATGGTCGTTACAGTAGTCGCCTATTTTCTTGTCTTCTTCAAGAATGTGGTGATAAAGCCATCCCCGCAAGAAATCCATAGTCTCATCGGTGATGTCGACGTTCCCTGCGGTGTATTGTTCCAGCAACTCCCTTGATGTCTTTTCCAGGTGCGTGTGCCGGGTCTTGTGTTGTTTGGACATTGGATAATCAATTGCCGACATAAGCGATTCTTCGTTCCGGAAATGGACTTCCACATACCGAAGCAAATGTTTGAGAATCTCGGCTATTTTGCTTTCAACTGTTTTGTTGCGATATGCACTGTGAAAGTCATTCACCAGGGACAACAAATAGCGATGTTCGGCGTCAATCTCCGGGACCCCGATGTCAAACGTACTGTCCCACTTTGTAATCACTGTAAACTCCTCAATTCCCGCAAATGAGCAGGCTTGATTTTTTGTGATTGATTCTAGTTTAAGCATTGCGAAAAGTATATTGAAAATCTGACGACTAATGGGCCTCGAAGGCCATCATTCGTAGCTCATGACCCGAAAGTTTCATTTTGAGGAGGATGGTGATCTGGAGAAACCTGTCAAGCGAAGCGCAAAAATCGGCCGGCCCTCCGGGCATTAAAAAAGCAGGTGTGATATTCCCGGGTTTATTGCAAATTGTGCAAATACACAGTTTGCAGAAGTTGTTATGACGCTTTACCTTTTTTGCCGTTTCAATATATGGTTCGATAATGCGTTGCATGGCACGACATCTATCCATCTTGAGCATACTGCTTGCGCTCTTGTTTTTTGTATCTGCGGTCTCTGCATTCTATGCGTTTGCCGGGCAGCAGATATCAGTGCAGTGTTGCGACAACGATGAGAGCCCTCAACCCCGCGGGGAAGAAGGGGAGTGCTTCGACTGCCCATGCTGTAATGTGATCCTGTATTCAGAATTTGAAAGACAGGGGTTGCCCCTTGCTGCCGCCGGGGGGGCTAGCTGGCTCCTGGTGCCGGGCTATCCCTCGGAGTATGTCCAGCTTATCGATTACCCTCCTGAAGTCTGCTAGCCCTCAGCTGCAATTCCGTAAAAAATAACAGTCAGAATGCATCGAGCTCTTTCGTCAGGAAAGCACGGGCCCTTTTGCCGTGATGCTGTTGGCCGCGTTGGTTGATTCTGTCAATCATTACATGGCGATCACCTGTAAGTGCGAAGATCGGAACTGAATTGACAACAACTGATCTCCGGGCGGCACCCTGCTGCCCTCAGGGGGCGTGGGAGTGAATAGATTTCTGGCGTGTTGAATCTAAGAATATCCGATTCTTTCTCTAACCGGCTGCGCCGCGGCCATGGTTGGTGCCCTCAGTGCCTTCAGAGGGATTCAGGCAGGTATTGCAGGTCGCAAGATGAGAGAACCCGGGTATCACATAAACCATCTGATTGAGGTATCGCAAATGAAAAATCTTTTACTGATAACATTTCTCTTCTTTCCCCTGGCCCTTGCCGGTTGCAGTGGCGAAAAATACGGTTCCGGGGTCGATCCTGGCGCACCGAAGGTTCAGGTCAGGGATGTCTTTTTGAAGCAGGCGCTCATGGGAAAAAAAGTCACCCTCGAGGGCAAAATTGTCTCGCAATGCCAGTCCAATGGCTGCTGGTTCTATCTGCAGGACGAAACCGGACAGATCTATATTGACCTCGCGAAAAGCCAATTAACCCTGCCGTCGCGGCCGGGCAGGCAGGTTGTTGCCAGCGGCACCGTGGCCCGGTCGAAACAGAACTACGCACTCATTGCTACCGGAGTTGAAGTGAAATGAACGGCTACCTGAAACTTGCCGGCAAGAATCTTCTGCGGCACCGGACCCGCAGTGCCTTGACCATGCTCGGGATTGCCGCTTCGGTTGGCGTTCTGTTTTCAGTGCTCTCTTTTAACCAGGGTTTTACCAAGGGGCTGGCGGTCGAACTGGAGCGCACCGGATTACACTTCATGGTTGTCCCTTCCGGGTGTGCCCATGAGGTTGCGGCTCTGGTGCTACACGGTTCGGTTATTCCGAAATTCCTCGATACCGCCGTTATGAAGCATGTTGAAGCTACGGACGGCATTGACCTGGCGACGCCGATCCTGGTGGCCCAGCTTCCCGATCCTCAACGCGGTCAAATTGATCTGATCTATGGTGTCGATATGTCGGTCCTGTCGGCGATCAAACCGGGCTGGGAGATTACTGGCAGAATTCCTGTGCAGGATAATGAAATCCTGCTTGGCTACGAGGTCGCCCAGCACGAAAAGCTGCAACCCGGTGATCGGTTTACTGCCTCCAGCGACGGAACAGATCTGGTGGTCGCCGGGATCGTCGGCCTCACCGGCAGTCAGGATGACGCCTTTGTCTATCTTCCCATCCAGACAGCCCAGAAACTGCTTGATTACCCGGAAGCAGCAACGGCTATCGGGGTCAAGGTAAAGGACCCGGCGCGCATGGCGGACATCACTGAAGCGCTGACCGCGGCAGTACCGGGCATTCAGATCGTGACCATGGGCGAGGTGATGAACTCCATTTCCAATCTCGCCGCTTCCGCCCGGGCGCTGAGCCTGGCGATTGTTTTGATAGCGATATTGATCAGCGCTGTCGGGGTGATGAATTCCATTCTCATGGCGGTTTTTGAGCGGACCCAGGAGATCGGCATGATGCGCGCTGTCGGCGCCTCACGACCCGATATCTTCCGGATTATCCTGGAAGAGACCACCATCCTTTCGCTCAGTGGCGGTTTGGTCGGTATCGTCCTGTCGATCCTCGGTTCGCGTCTGATTGAAGCCTTTGTCCGCTCGGTGATGCCGTTTGTGCCGTCCGGGGAACTGATCAGTTTCGACCCTGCGGTTGCCGCAGGGAGTGTCTTGTTTATTTTTATTATCGGACTCTGTGCCGGGATCTATCCGGCCTTGAAGGCATCGAAAATTAACCCTGTTGAGGCGATAAAAGGATGATTGAACTAAAGCAGATTGAAAAAAACTATCATAGAGGAGCTGAAGAGGTTCGGGCTTTGCGCGGAATCGATCTCAGCATTTCTGCCGGCGAGTTGCTGGCCATTATCGGACCGTCGGGAGCCGGGAAAACAACGCTGCTGCATATCCTCGGCTGTCTCGACCAACCAACCAGGGGAGAGGTGCTGTTTGACGGCGTGAGCACGACCAGGATGCTGGAGTCGGAGCTGGTGCGACTGCGCCGGGAAAAGATCGGCTTTGTCTTTCAACAGTTCTACCTGATCCCGGGCCTCAGCGTCTTTGACAATATCGCCTTGCCCTTGCTCTTCAGCAAAAAGCCGGCATCCCGGAGCAAGATACTGGCTCTGGCCGAAATGGTCGGTCTTGAGCATCGACTGGACCATGCGCCGTCTCAACTCAGCGGCGGCGAAATGCAGCGGACCGCTATCGCGCGTGGGCTGGTTAACGATCCCGAGATTCTGTTGGCGGATGAACCGACCGGAAACCTCGACAGTGAAAACAGCGACAAGATCTACGAGCTGCTCCGTTCGCTCAGCCAGAATGGGTTGGCAACGGTCATGATCACTCACAATACTGAACTTGCCGCCCGCGCACAGAGAACGGTGCAAATCAGGGACGGTCTGGTTCATCACTGATTTCACGGGTCAATGCGAAGGAGCATGGGTCGTTAAAGGATGAGAAAAAGGAACTGGCAATCAAGTATCCTGATATCGATGAATCTTTGATGACGTTGACCGATCGGGAGAGGGAGCGTTATGGGCTGGCTGCCGACAAGACCCTGGCAGGATATATGACGAAGGAGATGAACCAGATGATTGACGAGCATTTCAGGCAACTTCGTATCGACTATCTCAGGCGAGAACAACCGAAACTATATCAGGAACTGAAAGATGATGGTGTTCTGCATGCACATCTCACGCATCTGAAGAGGAGAGCTCTCTTGTATTTTGAAGAGCTGATGCAAGCTGGGGTCTGCAGGGAAAAAGCTGAGGAAAAAGTCTATCAAGATTTGATCTCAATAAATAAGACGTGAAAATTGAAGGGAACGATGAAAAGTGGATAAGCTACTTTTCATCAAAAACGGTCTCTTCTAAAAATAAAAAGGGGTCGGGAATATATCCCGACCCCTTTTTCAATTTGGTACCGAAGGCCGGAATCGAACCGGCACGCCCGAAGGCATCGGTTTTTGAGACCGACGTGTCTACCAATTCCACCACTTCGGCAAAGAGGTCTGAAT
>PKUH01000008.1 GCA_002869615.1 Desulfuromonas sp.
ATTGATGTTTAAGGGATCTTGCTGGAGTACAACGCATCAAACCATTAACCAAAAGGACCTGGCCGAAAAGATATGCAATGGATCGAACGTTTGGAGACCGGTTTTGCCGATATTGACAGTCAGCATCGGGAGCTTTTCAACAAGTTTGGCGCTTTTTTGGATGCGCATGAAAAAGGAGAAAGAAAAGAGGTCGTTTTTGAGCTGTTTACATACCTCAAGCGCTATGTTCAGGAGCATTTCCAGACTGAAGAAAAGTATATGAAAGAATACCATTATCCGAAAATGGCGGAGCATGTTGAAGAGCACCACAAGCTCATCGCCACGGTAAAAGATTTTGAACTCCGCTACAGCGAGGAAGGCTTCAGCGACAGTTTAACCGAAGATATCAGGAAAGTGCTGACCGACTGGTTGCTTGACCATATTGTGAAAACGGATATGGAGCTCGGTTTTTACCTGAAGAGCGATTGATAGAGGAGCAAACCGGGGGGCAGATCTTCACTTGTGACATTTCGAGCCTGTTCGTTCGGATCAGAAGGTTGTCGACGGTGGGTTGTCGATCGGCCTGAATATAGTCATGAACGGTAAGAATTGGTTCACTGGATGATTTCAGGGCCTGGTTTGTCAAATGTGAAGATCTGACCACTCTTCCTAAAAAACAGGGCCTGCAGATTGATCTGCAGGCCCTGTTGACGTCTCATCCGTGACTCACATTCCCGGTGAAAATTTACTTCAAAACGGTATCGACTTTATTAATGCCGAACATGATCATGATAGATGGCGTCTCTTCGGGGTCGGCGGGATCGGTAGTAGGGTCGATATCAGCAGCAATGAAAGCGCCATTTCTGACCTGACCGATATCGCCTGTCGGGAGAGTCAGGTTGCCATTGGCGGGGTCGACCGAGTAGATAGCGGGAGTGGGGATTGCCCCTGAAGTGCCGTCTGAATCAGCCCAGGTTCCGGTTATTGAATGTGTTGTGGTATCGGCCGTCATCAGAATTTCCGATGTGTATGTGTAGATGCTGGTCGTTGGCGGTGGCTGAGGGTTATCAACTGCGAACTGGCCAGCGGTATAATCGCCGTCCAAATCATTTTGGTTCTCCTTGAAGCCGATCGTTCCGCTCATAAAGCCATCAGTCCCCGGATCGTCGTCGGCGAATACGACTACTGAACCGGAATAATTGACCTGACCGATCATAGTACCGTCAATCGTCAGTTCGCCGTTGGCGGCAACAGTATAAGGCACGGGCGCAGGTGGTGTAATGTTACCATCGGAATCTTCATAAGAAGTAATAGTAGCTGTACCGGAACCATCAAAATTGACGTCGATCACCGCAGTGGTTGCCGTCGTGCCGTCGCCGCCGGCTTCAACAAAGCGAAAATCTCCTTGCAAATCTACCTCGGAAAGTGTGGTAACGGTCGTGTCGATCTTTCCAACTCCGGCACTTATGTGGATAGAACCATCGCTGTCATCGTTGTCATAAGTGAGCAGCAGGCTCCCGTCGGTCTGTCCCTTTACGAAAAAAGTCGGATTATTGAGCGGGTCGGGATAAAGACGAAACTCACCATTTTCAGCGAGTTTGTAGGTGAAGGGCCCGGTGTCGGACGTATTGGTGACACCCTGGTAAGTGCCGGTGCCATCACCTTCAAAAGTCAGGTCGAATATGTTCACACCACCACCACTCACACTAGCGCCGTATTCAATAAAACGATACTCGCCGTTCAGAGCCGATTCAAAGCCACCGACAAAACCGACACTGCCACCACTCCCACCGCCGCCGCACGCGACCAGCAGTGAACCCACAGCTACCAAACCAACAATAAATTTAACGTAGCGCATCACACTCTCCTTTGATTGAATAAATAGAAAAATTTTCGCATAAACAAACCCCGGTTTTCAATAGGATTAATATTTCCCAATAAGAGGGATTTTGTACCATATTTAATGCGGGATCGAGACGCTTTTCTGCTCGTCGATGCGGTCATTGATGCTTGGCGGGGGCGCTATTTTGTCGGGCCTGGCAGCCGATTGGCCGGATGAATGGAGCGGCTTTCGCCTGGTGTAAGGTGAAGAGTGTTTCTGGCCGGTTTGACAATATTATTAAGCATGTTTAACTATAATAACAATCGCTGCCAGCAGACTTGGGGAAATCCAGGGCTGCGGAGTTGCTGTTCGACAGCAGGGTGTGAATTTTCGACGTTTGTGGCCTTTTCTTAATATTTTCCTGGGATCTGTCGCCATTACCGGGGGACAGGTTCTTTTATTTGCATGATGATTTCATAAATCTGCGGTGGAGAAGGTGGAGGACTATGGGCTTAAGAGTATTTATCGTCGAGGATGAAGAGAGTATCCGGGATTCGCTGCAGATGCATCTTGAGGATCAGGGGCATGAGGTTTTAACCTGTGCTCGTCCGTCGGAGTGCCGCGTATTTTCAGGACACGAGTGTGATAAAAATTTCCCCTGTGGCCATGCCTTGTTTGTCGACTATTTTATGCCCGAGATGACCGGCCTGGATTTTATCGAAAGCATGGAGAAGGGTGGTTGCAAGGGGGTAACACGTAACAAAATAATTATGACCGGTGACTCAACGGCAGTTGATATCGACAAGGCTGAGAGTCTTGGCTGTCAGGTTGTACAGAAACCTTTGACCCTGGATAAACTGGATAAGATTATTGCAAGAATTGAGTCGAAAATTGATCCAGGTGAAAAGCTGGCGGATATATCAAAATACAATTGAATAGATACTTTGCCGCCTTATTGCCCGCCAGGACTGGCGGTATTTATCGATTGCTTCACTTCTTCTGAAACCCCGGATAAATCGACCTGATAGCGGTGCGGTGAGATCTTGAGAACCCGGAGCTTTTCGGCCAGACCGGTGCGCATTTCGCTCGCCAGCATCCAGGCATCACCGGGTGAATCGGCCCAGGCCGCAAGCCAGCAGCGGATACCTTCTTTCCCCATACCCATAACCCAGAAACTCGGTTCCTCATGTCGGGCAAAGTGCGGGCACTCGCGCGCAACCTCGATCGCGACACTTTTGACTTTGCCGAGCTCGGTGTCCGGTGCGACCCAGAACTCGATGTAGCACCAGCGATAGTTGTCGCCCAGGGTCAGGCTGATGAATTCCTTGGAGAGCATATCGGAGTTGGGGATGACATAACGGCGCCAGTCCCATCCCTTGATGATGGTATAGATCGGGGTGATGTCCTCAATGGTTCCGTAGTTGCCGTCAACTTCAACGGTATCGCCGATGCGCAGATGGCGCGAAAAGGTTATGACAATGCCGGCAATCAGGTTCTCAATGAAGGGCCGGGATGCCATTCCGACAACAAAACCGGAAGCGGCAACGAGCAGCGAGAAAAGGGTGGCGGGAATCTTGTCGAGAAAAGGAACACTGACCGCAAAAACAATCACCAGGACAATAAACATTGTCGTTGCGTGGCGGATGATACTGAAGCGGAAGTTGAAGCTTTTGGTGCGGGTATCCTGCACGTCCTGCAGGGGTTCGTCGACCGGGGAGCTGGTCGGCACCGCGTGCAGGTAATCATCATCCTCGATGGCGACATGACGTTTCTTTTCGATCTTCTTCAGGAGCCAGCGCACACCGTAGAGAGCTAGCAGGCCGCCGATGATAAGGAGCGTGGTGTAGAGAATATGATTGTATGTCATGGTGGCCGCCGGCTCCCCTCGAGTTCGCTTTAGAGATTTGAAAGTCTGAATGCGTTGCTATTATAGCAATGCGTGATATTAATTTAAACAAGATGTGCGATGACAGGGGCCAGATCTTCACATTTTACATTTTTGCTTTTTTTATAAAAGATCTTCCACAACCGGATGAGGGTATCTTGGTCGGCCTGAAAACAGCTGGCAAAAACTGAATGCCGCCTATTAATTTGATGTCAGCGTTCAATTTGTCAAATGTGAAGATCTGACCCCGATAGGTGGATTTATTTGGCAATACCGTGTAGATTGATAGCAGAGATCGCGGGGGTCGTATTTCGGGGGTCGTATTTTTCTGGTTTGGTTCATTTGCCTGATACGAAGTTGGGAAAAGTTGAAATTACGCGTTAAAACAAACCTGATTTTTCTTGTTGTGCTGGCCGGCTTGTTGTCGACCAGCCTTTATTGGCAGTATCGGCAGCACCAGGCCCTTATCTTCTCGGAAGCGACAGAAAAGGCCGAGATCATTGCCATAGAAGCGACCCGGACCCGCGAGTATCTTTCCGCACAACTGCTGGAGGGGGATATCGAATTAAGCAGCGAGCGGTACGGCATCATCCCGGTCGTTGCGGCAAACAGAATCGGCCAGACCGTTGCCGAGGATCTGACCTACACCATCAAACATACCTCGAATCGCTATCGCAACCCGGCCAATGCCCCGGACGATTATGAAGCAAAGGTTCTTGAAAAACTGGCCGTGAACCCTGATCTTGATCATTTCGCTGAATTGACCACGATTGCCGATACCAGGGTCTTCCGCTATTTGCGGGCCGCTTATGCCGATAGCAGTTGCCTCGAATGTCATGGCGACCCGGCGGAATCACCCCGGTTTTTAAAAGAGATATATCCGCTTGCAGATGATCCGGCTTATCGTTACGTGACCGGTGATATGATCGGTGCCATCTCGATCGCTATTCCGATTGCCGAAATCGAAAAAAGACTCGCCGCCGGCTTCAAAAACACCCTGATCACCACCGGAGTCTTTTTCTGCCTTCTGGTCTTGATCATCGGTTACCTGATCGAACGCACCGTGCTGAAGCCGGTCAACTCATTGGCGGCGGCGATATCCAATCTGCGCCAGACCGGAGAGTTTACCGAGGCTCCGGAGCTGACGGGCAACGATGAGATCAGCGGCCTGGTCGGCTCGTATAACGAAATGATCAGGGAACTTGAACAGAAAACATCACACCTTGAAGAGTCGGAACGCCGTTTCCGCCTGATGACCCAGGTTTCGCAGGACGCCATCGTGGCATTTTTGCCCAACGGTAAAATCTTCCTCTTCAATGAAAATGCCGAACAGCTTTTCGGCTACCAGCAGAATGAAATGCTCGGCGAAACATTGACGAAAATCTTTACCGAAGCCCCGGTTTCCGAAGATAAAAGTCTTGAAGATGCAATCCGTGAGAATGACCTGTCGTGGTTCCATGAAAAACAGACGCTGACCGGTGTTCGCAAAGACCAGTCGGAGGTCATGCTGGAGATGTCTGTCAAGATGGCAGGCACAGCTGACCAGCCTTTCTATATGGCATTCTTCAAGAGAAAGAGCTGATACTCCTTCAGCGTTTCTCCCCTCTACAGGTTTCAGGGGCCATCTTCTTAATAGTCGATGGCTCTTTTTTTGTTTTTCGGCCCGCCGGAATAAGGAGCGACCAGGCGGGATCCTCTCGCTACGATATCGGCCAGGTGGGGACACTATCCGAAGTCCAGGGAAGTGTCCCCCGAACACTGAAGATGATAAAACCGCGCGGTCGCGGCCGCGCACTCCGCCATACTCTTTTATTAAGCCACAAAAGAGTATGCAGAAAACGGCTCCCTTGCAGGGGGCTTTTTTGTTCGGTCTGAATTGTTTCTGTAAAACTGAGCTACCAGGGAGTTTGCCTTGAGGCAAACGCAGTTCGTCTCCGTGGCGGTTGCGGTTGGGCTACGGTTCAGTAATTGCGCTAGCGGGAGCGACCTCAAGAGCTCCGGGGGTGAGTCAAAATCATAATTGGATTCCCCCTTCGGTTAACTCAGGACAGGCAAGAAAAGTAAGGAGCACGCCGGGCGATACCGGCGACCTTGATTTGTTTACGCTTTCGAGGGTGTTGGCTAAAGAGTAAGCTACAGTGTGGACGTAACCTTATGACTCTAATCCTGAATGAAAATAATTAAACCAGGTTGAAACCGCGCGGTCGCGGCCGCGCACTCCGCCATACTCTTTTATTAAGCCATAAAAGAGTATGCAGAAAACGGCTCTCTTGCAGGGGGCTTTTTTGTTCGGTTTAAATTGCCTCTGTCCAACTTTTCTGCCAGGTAGTTTGCCTTGAGGCAAACGCAGTCAGTCTCCGTGGCAGTTGCGGTCGGGCTGCGGTTTATTGATCGCTCTACCGGAAGCGACCTCAAGAGCTCCAGGGGTGAGTCAAAATCATCCATGGATTTCCCCTTCGGCTACTTCGGTGCGCTCAGTACAAGATAACTCAGGGCAGGCGATCGGAGTCGTAAAGTTCGACGGGGACATGACCCGAAGTCCCGGGAAGTGTCCCTTGGACAAATTTTACTGGAATTACGCTTTCAGGGTGAATTAGAAAGGTGTGGCGGAATTTGAGTGAGCACCGCCTGTCTCCGGGAAAGTGCGATGAACCTTTTTTGTACTTCTTGGCCTGCCGGAATAAGGGGTGTCAGGCAGGACCCTCTTGCTACGATATCGGCTTTTTATCTCGTTGTCCAAAATCGATCATGGTGTGTCATGGCACAGGTGACAGCAATCTTCTTGTCACAGACCGGATTGCCGAACCATTGGGAATGATTAATTTGTAATCAGGGTTACGCCTTTCCGGGAAAAAAATCGAAATAATTGTCTGTTATTTGAGCAGAATTTCCTGTCGTTTTTTAAGTTTTTGGTGGCATATATATTGCTATTTTTCTGGGCTTAAATATATTCTTCACTTAAAAAAACTTGTAAAGGTGCCATCGGCCGCTTTATTTTTCTGGGTTGCAAATGAAAATAAGTACGAAAATATTGATCGTGAGCGGTGTTACGACTTTGCTCGCCATTTCCAGTTCTTTCTTTATTATCTCCAGTCACACAAGAGAGCATGCGGCTGCTGATGCCGAAAAAATGGCTCATTTAATACTGGCTCAAAAGCAGGCGGTTATTAAGTATATTGCTGATGATTTGCGCCCGGATCTTTTTGCGACATTGAAAAAAGCCGGTGTCGACAAACCCGAATTTGACCCGATCTGGATGTCTGCCAGTTATGTAAATCGTAAGATGACGGAATATCTCAGGGACCAGGGCTATCGCGATTATTATTATAAAAATGCGGCGATTGAATCGCGGCATCCCGACAACGAAGCCGATTCCTACGAGCGTGAATTCATAAAATCGGTTGAGCAGGAAAGCACAGCCGAAAAAAAGATGATCGTTGAGATTGATGGTGAATCGTACTTTTTCCATCTGCGGAAAAATGATTCTTTATTCTCCCGGCAATGCATGCAATGTCACGGTGAGCCGGAAAATGCTCCGGCCAGGCTCATTGAACTTTACGGTGATAAAAGAAGTTTCCATAAAAAGCCGGGTGCGCTGGCGTCCGTTCTTTCTGTTAAAATTCCGGTTGAGCTCGCCCAAAGCAAAGCGATGAATGATCTGCTGCCATCATTTTTCCTGTTTGCTTCAATCCTTGTTGTTGCCTTGGCTGTCAACTGGATCTATGTCAAGAAAACCGTGGTCACACCGATCGAAATACTGACGGCCAAGGCCCTGAAAATCTCTGAAGACGAGTCGCATCTCGGTGAAACTGTTGATGTCGAAGCATCCGGTGAGGTGGCGATTCTTTCAGACGCCTTTAATTTCATGTCGCTTTCCCTGAAAGTTGAAAGAGACAACCTTGATGATCGGATCAGGGAAAAAACAGCCGACCTTATGACTGCCAATGAACAGTTGAAGGAAAATGAAGAAACGGTACGGCTGTTGATGAATGCCAAGGCGGAAGCGATTTACAGTATTGATCTCGATGGAAACTGTATCTTCTGCAATCAATCCTGCGTAGAGCTTCTCGGATACCAGAGCCAAACTGACTTGCTCGGGGAAAATATTCACGCACTCATCCACAGCGGCGAGGGAGCTGCCGCTGAAAAATCGGCGAGCTGCAGTATTCTCGAAGCCATTTCGCACAAGAAAAAGATTTCCAGAGGAGACGATATCTTCCGGCGGGCCGACGGTGATTATCTCCAGGTCGATTGGTGGGCTCACCCGATCCTGAAGAAGGACGAAGTGATTGGTGCGGTGGTGACTTTTATCGATGTTGCCGACCTGAGAAAGCAGCAGATGAAGGAAGTGCGGGCCAATCAACTCGCCTCGCTCGGGGAGATGGCGGCAGGGGTTGCCCATGAAATCAACAATCCGATTAATGGGATCATCAATTACACCAAGATGCTTGAAATCCATGTTGCCCGGGACGGGCAGGGAGATGATCTACTCAAAAGGATTAATAAGGAGGGCATGCGCATCGCCGATATTGTCAGGAAATTGTTGACGCACGCCCATTATGACACAAGCAAGGTTGAACCCCTGAAGATGCAGGACGTAGTCCAGGATAGCGTTGATCTGCTTAACAAGCAGATTGAAAAAGAGGGGATTCTTCTCGACCTGGAAATGACGGAGGATGAAGTCCGCATCAATGGAAATAAACAGCAACTGGAGCAGGTTTTAATTAACCTGATTTCCAATGCAAAGCATGCGCTTGCAAATAGGTATCCCGATGCGAATGTTGACAAGATACTGCGTATTTCCCTGACGGAAGAGGTCTCTGATGAAAGAAAAGTTGCCAGGATTATTGTCTGGGATCAGGGGTGTGGTATTGATGAGAAGATAATCAGTAAAGTGACAAACCCGTTTTTTACAACAAAAGCTGCTGGCGTCGGTACCGGTCTTGGTCTGAGTATCTCTCAGGATATTGTTTGCAAACATGGCGGAACCCTGCATATCGAGAGCGAGGTTGGCGCCTATACCAAGGTGGTTGTTGAGTTGCCGGCGGCGAGTGTGTAAGCTACAGATCGACAGAACCTTGCCGGGCCTCCGGTGCGTTAAATCCCAAGAGCCGTTTTCTTTAAAGAAGATGGCTCTTTTATTGTCTCAGATAGAGGTGGAATGTGTGTCAGAAAGTGTGCCTGAAGTGCCAGGCTGATCCGTTCTGGCGTAGATGCATTTCTTTAAGTATCTGTTTTTTAATGGATTATATCCTTTGGTATCTAAATTGCTAGACTTCTTCCAGGTGGATTTTTTCCCATTCGTTCAATGGAGACCGGAATGAGTCATCAAGCATTGCAGGATATGCGTGGAAAGATCAGCGAATACGAATACACCATTGAAAAGTTACAGGAGATGGGCCAGGTTGGTATCTGGCGATATGATTTTCAGGAGAATAAAATTGTCTGGAGCGGGGAAATTTTACAGATATTTGAATCGTTGGCCGGCGAATTTAATTATGGATCTTTTCTGAATGCAGTGCATCTGGACGATCAGGAATATGTTGCGAAATACTGGAGTACGGAATTACCTGCTGAAAACTTTGACATCAATCACCGTCTTCTCGTTAACGACAAGCTGAAATGGATTCGGCACAAGGTTGTCCTTGAATGCGACAGCGGCGGGGATGTCGCATCTGTGTGCGGTTTTGTCCAGGATATTACCAATCTGAAGTATCTTGAAGAAAAAGCGGTCCGTTCGGCACAACTTGCGGCGGTCGGCGAGTTTACGACAATGATCGCCCATGAAGTCAATAACCCGCTTTCCGGAATTATCAACTATGCCGAAATCTTTAAAGGCAAGGCCTGCGATGCGTGTGATGATCTCGAGTTAATGGACCGGATCATCTACGAGGGTGAACGGATCTCGGGAGTTGTGAAAAACCTGCTGGCGTTTTCTTACAATTCAAAAGGGGAGAAATGCGCCCGGAACATATCTCATATCATTCGCCATGTCTTAGACCTGATGGCACCTAAGTTCAACCGGAATCAAATCGTAGCTGAACTGATGCTGGATGATAATCTGCCGGATGTTTACTGTAATGCCCAGCAGATCGAACAGGTTATTCTCAACATCCTGAGGAATGCCAACCAGGCGTTGTCGCGTGGGTTACTGCAAGGCGAAGCCGAAAAGCGTGTACATATTCGTGCCGCAGAAAAAACAGTTGACCATAACTCTTATGTTGAATTGCGAATCGCCAACAATGGGCCGAATATCCCGGAGAATATCATCGAAAGGATCCGTGAGCCATTTTATACGACCAAACCGGCCGGCATCGGAACCGGACTCGGCCTGAGTATTTCGAGCGATATATTAAATGACCATAATGGCTTTTTTGCAATCAACAGTGACCCCGGAAAGTACACGGAGATGATTGTCGGCATTCCGGTTTATCTGGATTGAAGGTTCTGCTGCTGTCAGTTTTTTCCGGGCTCTTCGCCCGGGCTGATAAAAAAGAAAGCTTGAATAGTTGTATAAATTTGTTACGATGTTTTATACATGACCAATCTACTCTACAATTAACGCTATTGCGTTTCTAATAAGAAAATCAAGCATATCAACGATTATTTAAAGATCCTGCAGGGGGGTTGGTCTTGTTATTTTCTGTTCTGTCAAAACTAAAAATCAATTCAAGACCGCGCTTTTTGCTGGTCGGTCTCATCGGTCTGATTGCCATTGTCGAATTTCTCGTGATGGGTCTTATCGGAAATATTTCCGGGCTGTCGGTACAAGAAAAAGCCCTTTTCGACACCATGATTTTATCGGCAACAATAACTCCGGCTCTCTATTTCCTTTTATTTAAGCCTCTCCGTGAAAATCTTGATTCGCTGCAAATTGCCCATAGAAAAATAATCGAACAGCAGGACGCCATCGAAAAATCACAGGAGCTGGGGCAGACCGGCACCTGGGAGGTTGATTTCCGCAACGATACGATCAGCGGTTCGGCCCAGGCTTGCCGCATCATGGGCTTGCCGCCCGGAACACCATTCGATTTCCAGATTTTTTTAACAACCGTTCATCCTGAAGATAGACGCTCGGTCAAGTTTGCCTGGAACCGGATGCTTAATGGAAAACCTTACGATATTGAAAAACGTTTTATCGTCAATGACAGTATCAAATGGTTGCGAACCAAGGTGGAAATGGAATTCGATGAAGAGGGTGAACCGCTCAGGGCCATAGGTTTTATTCAGGATATCACCGGGTTCAAGTCTTTACAGGAAAAGGCAATCCGGGCCGGTCAGTTGGCATCGGTGGGCCAGATCTCGGCGATGGTTGCCCATGAAGTGAATAATCCTCTTTCAGGGATCAGTGGTTACGTCGAAATACTTTTGAACAAGGCCCGGAACGGCAGCGTTGAAAAAGATATGCTCACGCGGATCTTGAAGGAGGTAGAGCGGATAACCAGAATCATGAAAGGATTCCTGACCTTTACCTATGACTCCGGCAACAGCATGTCGCGGCAGGATGTTACACCCATTATCGTCGATACTTTGCAGCTGCTTGCTCCGCAGATTGAAAAGAAGGGGTTCCGGCTGAAAATCGAGCTCGACGAAAACCTTCCACAAATCAATTGCAATCCGCAGCAGATAGAGCAGGTCGTCCTGAATATTGTCAGAAATGCCTACCAGGCCTTGCAGGAGGTCGCGCATGATGATGCCGAGCTTTTTATAAAAATCAAGTCGGAACTTGGTAAGCTCAATGAACAACCGCATATCCGGTTGTCGATCAGCAATAATGGGCCGAATATCCCGTCCGACCGGCTGAGTCAAATCGGCAAGCCTTTTTTTACAACGAAATCTGCCGGGGTTGGCACCGGCCTCGGTCTCAGTATTTCCAATGATATTATGGAAAACCACAATGGCCTGCTGCAAATTCTCAGTGAGCCGGGTGAACCGACCGAGATGAATCTTTATTTCCCGGTTGATGAAATGGAAGAGTCGAGTGTCGACGCGGAGGTGTCGTCCCTGACGCCTGAAATGAAATTCCATAAAGTTGAAATCAAAAAGAGGCGAGAGAGTTTTTCGCCGAGACGGTCCGGTCGGGACGAGGAAGATGCGACCTTTCCTCAGCATAAACATTGAATATTTCCGGCAATGGATTGCACAGCTCAGGTGACAATGGTTTCAGCCGGCAATAGACTCTTTTTGCGGGACCCTTAATTTACCCCATTGCACGTGTGCCAATGTCGCATAGTTGTGCCAATGCATTTCACGGTGACACAATGTTGAAGCAGATAATTTCCCTGAGATCGTGATCTTCCCTCAAAAAAATTCACTTGTATATGCCTGTTTTTGTTAGGTGTTTTTAATTGAGGGGGGAGGGATGCATGGTCACGCAGACTATCTGGCATGAAGTATGCTATTCAGTATTGTATTGATGGTGTCTCACGTGGCGGCTTGCTTGTCAAGGGTTTGGGGAGATGATTAGAATAAAGCCGGGGGAAATAACAATATTCCTGCTGATCGCTGTCCTGTTGATGACAGGGGTGGCCGGTGCCTACGGCTTTGCACTCTGTGATCATGGTTCTCTCAGCGCTACCCATCATCAAAGCCACCACCAGGGTGAAGCGAGCGACAAAGCGGATCCTCTGCCTTATTATCCGTGTGGCGAAAAGCATCAGGATGGATGTCATGATTATTGGCTTCATCTCGAAGATGCTTCTCTGGAAGAAAAAAAAGATCACGACCTTGTGGGCGACGATGTTTCCTTTCCAGTTCTTACCCTGCCTGTGTTCCCGGAAATATCCAATCCGCAGTTCGCAACTGCTCAGAAATTCGCAATTCCTGAATTATCCCAAAGATTACTCATCCACCGTACCATCGTTCTGATCGTTTAGTACCCGTCTGTAAAAAATCTGTCCCGTTGGTCAGTGAGTCATGATTTTCGGCTGTCTTTGGTTTCCGGAAGGTCATTGTCGATACCTGAATGTTGCTGGTATTTATGTCGCTGGTATTTTTGAGTTCGGTATTACAAACATCTGCAGTTCAAACAAGGAAAAGGGGAGGTTCTCATGAAAATTGGAGTGAAGTTGGCCATTGGTTTCGGTGTCGTGATCACGCTCGTGGTCGTTCTCGGCCTGGTCGGAGCGTATCAGACCTCGAAGTTGGAACACGAATATGGTGTCGAGTTCAAGGCGCACCAGGATACCAACATGTATTCGGATGAGTTGGTCGCCGATGTCCTGCAGGTTCGGCGCCGGGAAAAGGATTTTCTCGCCCGCCTCGATATGAAGTACCCGGATATGGTTTACAAGCATATCGATGAAGCGAAGAATGTCGCCGGGATGATCATCGATCTCGATGTTGACCCCGAGGTTGTTTCGTTGTCCAGGGATGTGCAGCAGAACCTCGATAACTACAAGTCCGGATTCAGAAGCGCCGTCGAGGCTTATGTGGCGATCGGTCTGACCGAAAAGGACGGGCTCAGGGGTGCGTTCCGGGATGCCGCGCACGGGGTCGAAAAGGTTCTCACGGATAATGACATGCGCCAGGCCGAAATCGAGTATTTGAATATGCGGCGTCATGAGAAGGATTACATGCTGCGCGGTGCGGACAAATACCTGCAAAAGAATGCCGAATCACTTGACAAGCTGAACAAGATCGTCGCGCAATCGACCCTTTCGGCAAGGGCAAAAGGGTCGATTTATGAGCAGCTCAACCAGTATAAATCGTCGTTTGCAGAACTAGTCGGTAAACAGGAGTCGGTATCCGGTATCATGTCAACCGCCAAGGTATATGCCGATAAGGTAATTGAAGATGCCGAGTCGATTGAAGAGATTTCGACCCGGGTCGGTGAGATCGAAGAGGCGAACATTATTGCTTCGGCTAAAACCTCGCAATTTTTCATGTGGGGACTGATTATTGTATCGGCGCTTCTCGGAATCGGCTTTGCCTATTATATCACTCGCATTATCGTCAGGCCACTGGACAAGGCGGTTGATACGGCCCGGCGCATGGCGGTCGGTGACCTCGGCATGACGATCGAGGTCAACAGCAAGGACGAGACCGGGATCCTGCTCGGGGCGATGAAGGAGATGGTTGACGCCAACCGCGATGTCGCGCAGACGGCTGACCGGATCGCCGGTGGCGATCTCGGCGTCAAGATCACGCCCCGTTCCGGCGAGGATACGCTGCTCAAGGCGCTGGCGTCGATGGTTGGCAACCTGACC
>PKUH01000009.1 GCA_002869615.1 Desulfuromonas sp.
CGGGGATAAGTCAAAATCATCAATGGATTCCCCCTTCGGCTACTTCGGCGAGCTCAGTACAAGATAACTCAGGACAGGCGATCGGAGTCGGGAATAACATTTTTGGTCCCTGAATGAAAATTTAGATTCTTAACGCAATGAAAACCAAAACGGAGCCAGGCCTGCCAAAGGAGTAACGCTCGTAACCGTTTAGTTTTGCCTCTGAATTCTCTGCGTCTCTGCGGACGAAGTCCTGCGTTAATAAATGCTTTTGATCCTGAAGGATTCAAATCGGTGCAGTGAGGGAACCTGATCATCAGGCGGGTGAGCTGGGGTGTCGTTCTTTTGCTTCCTTTTCTTGGACAAGCCCTTCGGCTGGCTCAGGACAGGTAGAAAAGGAAGGAGCAAGCCGGACGATACCGGCGAACCGGAATTATGCTTTCATGGTGCGATTGAAAAAGTATGGCGGTATTTGGGTGCGCACCATTTATTCCCGATAAAACGCGATGAACCATAAAAAAGGGCCTGAAACAGGTTCAGGCCCCTTGATTCAAATGTTGATGCCATTCAGACTTGCGGACCGGCCTGGGTGAAATCAAAATCATTATTGGCGGCGGTGTATTTTTTGAAATTATCGATAAACATGCCGGCCAGCTTATTGGCTGTTGCATCAAAGGCTTCCTTGTCGGACCAGGCATTCCGCGGATTAAGGATAGTGCTGTCGACACCAGGAAGCTCTTTTGGCAAGCTGAGTTTGAACCAGCGAGTCTGTTCGAACTCGGCATTTTTGATACTGCCGTCAAGAATAGCATTGATGCAGGCCCGGGTCGCCTTGATGCTCATCCGCTTACCAACACCGTAACCGCCACAGGCCCAACCGGTATTAACGAGATAGGCACTAACATCGTACTTCTCCATCTTCTCACCGAGCAGTTTGGCATATGCGGTCGGATGCAGCGGCAGAAACGCCTCGCCGAAACAGGAGGAGAATGTCGCCTGTGGCTCGGTGACACCGCGTTCGGTACCGGCAACCTTGGCCGTGTATCCGGAAAGGAAATAGTACATCGCCTGTTCCTTGGTCAGCCTGGAGACCGGCGGCAGAACACCGAAGGCATCGCAGGTCAGAAAGATAATATTCTTCGGGTGGCCCGCTTTGAGGGCCGGCTCGTGATTATCGATGTGTTCGATCGGGTAAGAAACCCGGGTGTTTTCGGTTTTCGAAGCATCAGCAAAATTGATTTCACCGGTATCTTCGTTGTAGACGACGTTCTCAAGCAACGCATCCTGCTTGATTGCATTGAAAATTTCCGGCTCGTTCTCGGCCGAAAGATCGATGCACTTGGCATAACATCCACCCTCGAAGTTGAAGATGCCATCTTCATCCCAACCGTGCTCGTCATCACCGATCAGCTTGCGGGCGGCATCGGTCGAGAGGGTGGTTTTCCCGGTGCCGGAAAGGCCGAAGAAAAGAGCAACGTCGCCATCTTTGCCGACGTTGGCCGAGCAGTGCATCGACAGGATCCCCTCGATCGGCAACCAGTAGTTCATCATGGTGAAGATGCCTTTTTTCATCTCACCGCCATACCAGGTGCCGCCGATAATTGCGACGTTCTTCTCAATATTAAAGATAACGAAAACCTCGGAGTTCAGTCCGTGCTTTTCCCAGTTTTTGTTGGTCATACCGGCAGCATTGTAAACCGTGAAGTTTGGTGAGAAGTTCTCGACCTCTTCGTCGCTCGGCCGGATAAACATGTTCTTGACGAAATGCGACTGCCAGGCATACTCGGTCACGAAACGGGCCTGTCGACGGGTCTTCTCGTTGGCACCACAATAGCCGTCGAGAACATACAGGTCTTTACCGGAGAGATAGTCGATGACTTCATCATACAATTCATCAAAAATTTCCGGGGCGACCGGCTTGTTGATGTTGCCCCAGGCAATATTATTCTGCGACGGCGGCTGCTTGACGAAATACTTGTCCTTGGGTGACCGGCCGGTAAACTTACCGGTATCGACCATCATTGTTCCATTCTCCGAGAGTCGGCCTTCCTTGTTGGCCGTCTCGTGCTCGAACAGTTCATCATAGCCCAGATTATGGTAAACCTTGCCGACGCTTTTCAGCCCGAGTGTTTCGGCATTCAATACTTTTGCTGCTTTCGCTTCTTGCATTTCTCTGCCCTTTGAAAAAGTTTTGAGTAGAAAAAAAACATTGCCGGAGGAATACCTCCGGCAAAACAATTTAAAACTCCAGAATAAACGACGGCACCTTAACAGACATTTCAGACCGCCTGCCCACTGCCGAAGTTGGATTATAGGTTAGTTTTTGAAGCAGAATCAAGAGGGAATACGCCTCTCTTTTTGATTTTTTTCACTTCGCCCGGCGAGAACTTTAACAAATTTAGTCAAAATAAAAAAGTAAAAGTTAGCTTAAAAAGCCTTTTTTGACCGTACTTGCCAAAAGTTTCACCAGGACAAATCAGGCCTCCGGCCGGTCAGCTCACTTGCCGCCAGCCCGCTGTATCAAGTAATACACCATCAACCAGGTTTCTTTTTCGCTGAAATGCGGGCCCCAGGCCGGCATAACCGACCCTTGGGAAAGAAAAGGTTCAACTGTTTTTCCTTCGGCGATCCGCCAGTACA
Source organism: Desulfuromonas sp. (assembly GCA_002869615.1). NCBI lineage: Bacteria > Pseudomonadati > Thermodesulfobacteriota > Desulfuromonadia > Desulfuromonadales > Desulfuromonadaceae > Desulfuromonas > Desulfuromonas sp. The sequence goes on from PKUH01000009.1 coordinate 2,620, forward strand.
GGTAAGCAGGATCAGCTTCCTTATACTGCCGCTCATAGAAATCGGGTGCCGGCGGATCAAAAAAGTCAGCGCGTGGCCCGCGACCTTCGTTTTCATGGCCATGGCAATAAGCACACTTGTCGAGAAACGTCCGTTGCGCCCAGGCGAGGCCGGCCCGATCCTGTTTGACGCTTTCGGGCATTGTTCTTTGCGGATATGAAAGCTTCTGCTCGCTGCACGCGACAAGTGCCAGCAGCACTGAAAAAACAATCACATGAATACGCATAAAAACCCTCGAAAAAACAAATAAGGGCCATCTCGCGATGACCCTTATTCAATCATTTCATTCAGGCCGCTTTTTCCAGCGACGCCCCCCACCTTGCCAGTTCATCAACAACCGATTGGACCAGCTCATCGAGAGCAGCGGCCACCGGCGGGCTCATCTCCATGGTCATCTCGATCGAGGCGGGCTGCACCCCCCAGAAAACCAGCTCGCGTGGTGAATACCCCTGGAGATCGGCGACCGCCAAAAGGTCCTGAAGGCCCATCTGGTGCACCGAGAGTTTACTCGCAAACGCCCGCGGCACCTCATCCCCCTCGAGGCGGAAAATCGATCCGGGATCAGCTTTCATCTCTAGCGCATCGATGATCAGCAGCTGGTCTGCTTCTTCGATGAACGGCAACAGATCGAGTCCGAGAGTGCCGCCGTCAACAATCTTGACCTTTTCCGGAAAGCGATAATCCTGCTGCAGTCGGGCAACGGCCCGGACACCAACGGAATCATCGCTCATCAGAGCGTTGCCGAGCCCGAGAACCAGAATACCCATTCAGTCGAGCTCCTTCGGATCAATGAACTTGTAGCCACCAAAGATGCTGGCCAATGTTCCGTTCTTTTCTTTCACCTCCATGAGCCAGGCGCTGTAGACATGATGGATGGCAAAACCGATCAGTAGCCACATGACAACATGGTGGGTCAGGCGCATGCCCTGATTACCAAAAATTGGCAACAGCCAACCGAACGCCGTATCCCATCCGCCGCCCGGAGCGTACTGCCCATACAGGGCAAAACCGGTGATCATCTGGACGAAATAAAGTCCAAAAACGGCGACGTAAGCCATGGCGGCCAGAGCATTGTGGCCAACAACACCCGGCGGCTTCGCCTTCACAAAGGTATAGAAGAGAAAGGTTCCGGCAATATACTTTCTTCCTTTACTCGAAACCCAGGGGAAAAAGACCCGCCAGCTGGCAAATTCGTTGCCCAGAAAAGCCCAGATAATCCGCGCGAGAACAGACAGGGCAAAGACGTAAGCAAAGATAAAGTGAAGAAAACGCATCCAGCCCATGACGTATTGAGAAGTCGAAGGGACAGAAACAAAAGGATCACCAATATAAAAGCCAGTCACCGACAACACCACAATCGAGATGGCATTGAACCAGTGGGTCAGGCGAACCGGCCATTCCCATACATAACGAAGTTCATGCATCGTCTCAGCCTCCTTTGGTTAGAGGGCCTTGACCCGGATAATTTCCGAACCGTTGCCGTCCATCAAATGTACCGCGCAGGCCAGACAGGGATCGAATGAGTGAATGGTCCGCAGAATCTCGACCGGCTTCTCCGGATCTGCGATCGGCGTTCCGATCAGGGCCGACTCGTACGGGCCCTTGTTGCCCATGGCATCACGCGGACCGGCATTCCAGGTCGACGGAACAACCGCCTGATAATTGGCTATTTTCTGATTTTCAATCCGGATCCAGTGACCAAGGGCACCGCGCGGCGCTTCGTGAGTACCATAGCCCTGAGCCTCTTTCGGCCAGGTAGCCGGATCCCACTTCTCCTTGTTGTGAACTTCATAATCACCGGTTGCGATGTTATTGGCCAGATCGGTCAGCCACTTCTCGTTACGTTGCGCCAAGACCAGGCAATCAACGGCCCGGGCGGCTGTCCGGCCGAGGGTCGAAAAGAGGGCCGATGCAGGAGCACCAAGCTTCTGTAAAACGAAGTCAACGGCGCCCTTGACTTCCGGAACTCCGGCCGAATAGGCAACGAGTACGCGGGCCAGCGGACCGACCTCCATCGGCTGATCCTTGTAGCGCGGCGACTTGACCCAGGAGTACTTTTGATCGGTATCGAGCCATTCGTAAGGTGGCTTCGGTCCGGTATAGTTGTCCTTGGTTTCGCCGTCATAAGGATGCAGGCCCTTGTCGTAGCCACCTGAATAATTGTACCAGGAGTTGGTGACGTACTCGGTGACCTTCTTCTCGTCAAACGGCATCAGGTTGGCCAGATCCTTGCCCATAATGACACCGCGCGGATAAAAGTAGCTGTCAACATCATTTCCCCCCGCCTCCGGGAAATCGCCATAGGAAAGGAAGTTACCGACACCACCGCCGATACCGGCCCAGTCGAGATAGAACGGGGCGACTGCGAGGACATCGGGAATATAGACCTGCTCGACAAAATCGCGCGCTTTTTTCAGCATTTTGGCGATAAAAGCAATCTTGTCGGCATTGATTCCATTCTGGCTGTTCGGATCGACCGGTGTCGACATGCCGCCGACCAGGAAGGTCTGCGGATGCGGGTTCTTCGAACCGAGGATGGCGTGAATCTTGATGACTTCCTTCTGCCATTCAAGGGCCTCGAGATAGTGGGCGACTGCCATCAGGTTCGCTTCCGGCGGCAGTTTGTAGGCCTTGTGCCCCCAATAGGCGTTCTGGAACGGACCGAGGCCGCTCTTGGCCGTAGCGAAGCGGGCGATCCGCTCCTTGACCGCGGCAAAATGCTTGACGCTCGAGTTCGGCCAATCGGAAACCGACTGGGCGAGCTGGGCGGTCTTTTTCGGATCAGCCTGCAGGGCACTGGTAATATCAACCCAGTCGAGAGCATGCAGGTGATAGAAATGGATAACGTGATCCTGCACGTTCTGGATACCCATGATCAGGTTGCGCAGCAGCCGCGCATTGGTTGGAATCTCAATCTTCAGGGCATCTTCAACGGCCCGGATACTCGCCATCGAATGTACGGTGGTACAGACACCGCAAAAACGCTGGGTAAAATGATGGGCATCGCGCGGATCGCGCCCTTTCAGAATCGTCTCGATGCCGCGGAATGCGGTCGAAGAGCTCCAGGCATCAACGATCTTGCCCCCTTCGACAGTCGCCTCGATGCGCAGGTGACCCTCGATACGGGTAATCGGATCAACAGCAATTCTAGCCATATCTCAATCCTCCTTTATTCCTTGTCATCTTTGTCAGAGCCTTTGCGGAAAGCGCTGACAACCCCGTGGCCAGCAAATGCTGCAGCTGTCGCAGCGGCAAGGCCGATACCGATATCATAGGCGTTGGATTCAATTCCGAAACCGGGAACATTCGGTAGACGGCGATAAAACGGGCTCATGGTATCCCAGAACTCCGGCTCGGAGCAGCCGATACAACCATGCCCCGCCATAATCGGCCAGCTCAGACCCTCGTTGTAGCGAACAGTCGGACAGTTGTGGAATGTTTCCGGTCCTTTGCACCCGAGCTTGTAGAGGCACCAGCCCTGGCGATGTCCGGCATCGCCGAAACCTTCGGCGTACTGACCGGCATCGAAATGACTGCGCCGTTCGCAGTTGTCATGAATCCGTTTGCCATAGGCAAACTTAGGTCGGCCGAGTCGATCGACCGCCGGCAGATTCTTGAACGTCAGGTAGTGAACGATGGTTGCGGTCAGGTTCTGGGCATTGACCGGACAGCCGGGAAGATTGATAATCGGTGCCCCCGGCACGAGATCCATCACCGAAACGGCCCCGCTCGGATTCGGCGCAGCCGCCGGAATTCCGCCAAAGGAGGAGCAGGAACCGACACAGATGGTTGCGGCGGCATTCTTGACCAGCTCTTTGCAACTTTCAACCGCACTGACGCCACCAACGGTACAGTAACCACCACCCGCACCCTCCGGAATCGATCCCTCGACAATCAGGATATACTTGCCGGCGTGTTTTTTCATGGCGTTATGCTTGGCATCTTCAGCAAGATGGCCGGCCGCGGCCATGACGACCTCGGAATACTCCAGGGAAATCGTCTCGAGAATAATCTCTGCCGCAGTCGGTGCATTGGCCCGCAGGAAGGCTTCCGAGTCACCGGAGCAGCTCTGGTATTCAACCCAGATCACCGGTGGCCGTTGCCCTTCGAGTGCCTCCGCAACCTTCGGGATAAAGCTCATCGGCAAAGCGAGAGCAGCGGTTGTTGCCGTACAGAACTTGATAAAATCACGCCGGCTGACACCTCGCGACTCCCATTTCTGCAGGATCTCTTCTGGAATCGAGACCGGTGCGGATGTGTGGTCTTTCATCGGCTCATCTCCTTTCACATCAATAGAATGGCAAACACTGTTCCAAATGTTTCAAATAAAAAATTTTAATAAATTATAGAGAGTGGAGGGAGTTGACCGCCTTGACATGCACAACGCTGAAACCTCCCGGAACCCTTAATAATCAAAACTTTACTACACAAATAAAATACTGTTCTACGCCTAGCCAAATTAAAGAACGAACAGCAAACTGTCAAGCACCTTTTTATTAGAGGTGACCTCCCTTATTATCAGATAAGGGACTTCATAATAGATTGTATTTATTCGGCTTTTCATATAAAAAACATTAACACTTCCTAATTATAGCACTTGCCCACAATCCTTCAAGCCAACCGAAGATTATTTATGATGCTATACTTGCAGACAAGGAGAGGGTGCCCCTATGGATTCATTCGAACTGCTCGAACATACTGCCGATATCGGTATTGAAGCGACGGCTGGAGAGCGTGAGGGGTTAGCCGAGCAGTGCGGATACGGTCTCACCTATTTATTGTTTGGTGATCAAAAGGATTCCGGGAATAGCGGCAAGCTGACCCGGGCGGTGCGGGCAAGCGGCAATGGCGCGGAAGAGACGCTGGTCAACTGGCTTAACGAACTGCTATTCGCTTTGACTGAACGCGATTTAAGATGCCGGGAAATAAGAGTCAGTCATTTCAGCGAAACCGAGATTATGGCCGAACTACAGGGTGAGCGCTCCGACTCGGTCAACCATCCGATGCTTCGCGAGATCAAGGCGGTAACCCATCACCAGACACGGATCGACCACGCTGGCGACTGCTGGCATGCACGGGTCTATCTCGACCTGTAAAGAAGATCTCAATGAAAGATAAAGAGCCTGTACCGATTGAACAGATCGATTGTTGCCGATGGCGCATTCCGCAAAGCGGAAGAATGCGGACCGAAGGCCTTGTTTTCGCTGACCGAAAGTCGATTGAATTTCTGCAGCGGGAACAGTCCCTGGAGCAGGTGCGCAATGTCGCCACCCTGCCCGGCATCGTCGGGGCGGCGATGGCGATGCCGGATATCCACCAGGGATACGGGTTTCCGATCGGCGGCGTCGCCGCCTTTGACGAAAAAGACGGCATCGTGTCGCCCGGCGGCGTCGGCTACGATATCAACTGCGGCGTCCGACTGCTCCGAACCAATCTTGAAAAAGGCGAATTAAAGAAAAATATCGCCGAGCTCGCTAACGCACTGTTCCGGAACGTTCCGTCCGGAATAGGTTCGCATCGCACGGATCTGCAACTATCGCCTGCAGAAACAAGAAAAGTCCTGCGCGACGGCGCCGGCTGGGCCGTCAGTAAAGGCTTCGGTACCCTTAATGACCTCGATCACATCGAGGATAATGGTTGTATTGACGGTGCCGACCCCGACCTGATCTCCGAGCGAGCCAGACAGCGCGGCCGCAACCAGCTCGGCACCCTCGGCAGCGGCAACCACTTTCTCGAGATCGATTACGTCGAAGCGATCCTCGATCCGGATGCCGCCGCCGGCCTCGGCCTCTTTCCGGAGCAAGTCGTGGTCAGCATTCACACCGGCAGTCGCGGGCTCGGCTATCAGGTTTGCGACGACAATCTGCGCACCATGCTGGCCGCCGCCCGCAAGTACGGCATCGAGCTGCCGGACCGGCAACTCTGCTGCGCGCCGCTCGACAGCCCGGAAGGAAAAAACTATCTCGCGGCAATGGCCGCTGCCGCCAATTTCGCCTTTGCCAATCGCCAGATTATTACCGCCCGGGTGCGCGAATCATTCGAGCAGATTCTGCATAAGGGGCCGGCTGATCTGCGCATGTCGCTGATATACGATGTTTGCCACAATATCGCCAAATGGGAGAACCATGAAATCAACGGCAAAAGCCGCCGGCTCTGCGTCCATCGCAAGGGCGCGACCCGGGCCTTTCCGCCGCACCACCCGGAAACACCGGATGCGTTCAAGGCACTCGGTCAGCCGGTTCTGATCCCGGGCGACATGGGCCGCTACTCCTATGTCCTGCTCGGCACCGAAGCTGCTTTTACCGAGACCTTCGGCTCGACCTGCCATGGTGCCGGGCGGCTTCTCTCCCGCACGGCCGCCAGGAAAAAAGCAAGGGACCAGGACATTTTTGGCTATCTTGAAAAACAGGGGATTATTCTGCGGGCCGCCGGCCGGAGTACGGTGGCCGAGGAGATTCCGGATGCCTATAAGGACGTCCGCGAGGTGGTCTCGGTTGTCGAACGGGCCGGAATTGGTAAAATAGTGGCACGGTTAAGACCCATGGCAGTCATCAAGGGATAAACTCACAAGGAGCAAACCATGCAGGTATTCATCACCGGTAGCACCGGTTTCGTCGGCAACGCCGTTATTCGTCAGTTGCTCACCAAGGGTCATCTTGTCCATTGCCTGGTCCGGCAAGGTTCGGAAGAAAAATTGCCGCACAAAAACGATGTGACCATCCACTTCGGCGACGTTACCGATCCCGACAGCCTGAAAAAGGGGATGGTCGGGTGTGACGCGGTGATTCATCTGGTCGGCATCATTCGCGAATTTCCCGGCAAGGAGATCACCTTCGAGAAACTGCACGTCGAGGCAACAAAAAATGCACTGCAGGCGGCCAGCGCTGCGGGCATCAAACGCTACCTGCAAATGAGCGCCAACGGCACCCGGGCCAACGCCAAAACCGGATACCATAAAAGCAAATGGCAGGCCGAAGAGGCGGTGCGGGCATCGCAGCTCGACTGGACCATCTTCCGCCCCTCACTGATCTACGGCAAGGGCGGCGAGTTCGTCGAGATTATGCTCGACCTGGTCCGCAAGCTGCCAATTGTTCCGGTCATCGGCGACGGTCAATACCGCATGCAGCCGGTCTCTGTCAAACAGGTGGCCGAGAGCTTCGAAAAGGCTCTCCGCCGGCCGGAAACGGTAGGCGAAACCTATCATCTCGGCGGCAAAAAAGATTACAGCTACGATCAACTGCTCGATATCTTCGGCCAGGCCGTCGGCAAGAAAAACGTCGCCAAACTGCACCACCCACTCGCCCTGATGAAACCGGCGATCAAGATACTGCAAAACATCCCGCAATTCCCGATCGCCTCTGACCAGCTCGCCATGCTGCTTGAAGGCAACGTCTGCGACCCGACCAACTGGGCCGAAACTTTTGACATCGAACCGGAGGATTTTGCGGTCGGGCTGAAAGATTGTGTTTAAAACTGCCGAGTGACAAAGGGCACGGTCTCATTTCAGAAAAACAGGATTGATTTCCGCCCCTGATAGCGAAACCCTGAACGAGGGTCCGCTATACCCGTTCCTCCTGTCCCTGGGGTTAATAGCCGAACTTGCTCTCTTCTCTTTTCTATTGAAATGCTTTCCCGTATAATGATCCGACTTCCCGGAGAGCTATTCTTTTGTTAAACGATTATTCTGACACTGCCATCCTGCAAATTCGCGACGCGATTGAACAAGCCAGCGGCAATGAGGTTTTTTTTCTCGGCACAACCGACATGGAGAAACAGGTGTTGTCGGTCGAAGTCCTGGCCCGCGGTTCAGACAATGCGGTACCGGCGATCCTTCAGGCCTGTTCGCACGGCGATGTCGTTATCCACAATCACCCCTCGGGGCGACTTGAACCATCCGGCGCCGATATCGAAGTTGCTTCGCGTCTCGGTGGACTCGGAGTCGGCTTTCATATTGTGGATAACTCTGTGGAAAATGTGTACAAAGTCGTTGAAATCTTCCCGCCGCAGGAACAAAAATCGCTCGACCCAAAAGAAATCGAGAAGATTCTCGGTCCGCACGGTAGCGTCGCTGCATCGCTCAAAGGCTACGAGGAACGGGCCGAGCAATTGCAGATGGCCCTCGAGATAGGTGCGGCATTCAATCACGACCGGGTCGCAATCATCGAGGCCGGCACCGGCACCGGCAAGTCTCTCGCCTACCTCGTGCCGGCGATTCTGTTCAGTCGCAGCAACGAACAGCGAGTTATCATCTCAACCAAGACGATCAACCTTCAGGAACAGCTTATCCGTAAGGATATTCCATACTTGCAGCGTAATTGCGGGATCGATTTCAGAGCCGTTCTGGTCAAGGGTCGCAGTAATTATCTCTGTAAAAGACGCCTGAAAAATGCATTGGCCGAACCGGGTCTGTTCGATACCATGCAGTCGTCCGAACTCGGCAACATTGAATCCTGGGCTACCGCCACCGCCGATGGCTCGCGCGAAGAGCTGCCGCAGCCGCCAGCCGATGAGGTCTGGGAAGAAGTCCGTTGCGAGGTTGACCAGTGCGCCCGGGCCCGCTGTGAGTTCTACGCTGACTGTTTTTTCTACAGAGCCCGCCGGCAGGCCGCTTCAGCCGACATTCTGGTGGTCAATCACGCCCTGTTGCTCTCCGACCTGGCGTTGCGCCGGGTGACCGACAACTATTCGGCAGCGGCCGTTCTTCCACCCTGTGACCGGCTGATTCTCGATGAAGCACACCACCTCGAGGATGTCGCCACCAGCTATTTTTCAGCCCGGGTCACCCGTTTCGCTTTCGCCCGCATCCTCAACCGGCTTCGCCATCCGCGCAAAAGCGACAAGGGTCTGCTGCCCCGGCTCTTCACCCAACTCGGGACCAAACTACCCGACAGCTGTGATGATCTTTACCGGGCGCTACACACCCGAATTGAAGAGATTCTGGCGGCACGCGCCGAACTCTACGACCGCGCCATCTCTACCCTTGAAAATATCGGCAGTGGCCTCGCCGCCAGCCTTGATATTGACATTCCGGAGAACGAGGAGTTACGACACCGAATCGTTCCAACTTTCCGCGCTTCGGCAACCTGGCAGGATATGGCCGGTGAAGTCGAGGAGCTGGCCGGAAAAACCGGCGCGATCGCTAAAGGGATCCGGGCACTACTGAAGCAATGCGAACAGATCCCGGAAAAATACTATGATGCATTCGTATCCAACCTGACCGACCTTGCCGGGCTCGGCCGCAGGCTCGAGGGGCTGGCGACCGACCTCGGTCTGTTCAGCGCCGAGGATGAGAACTACTGCTCGTGGATCGAGGTGCGCGAAGGCCGCATCGGGCGGGGGCGCGGCATTGTTACCCGTCTCTGCTCATCACCGCTGAGCGTTGACATGCTGCTGCGTGAGACAATTTTCGAACGCAACAAGAGTGTCATCCTGACCAGCGCCACCCTGGCCGTCAACAACCGCTTCACCTATCTCAAGCAACGCACCGGCCTCAACGACATCGAAACACAACGGCTGCTTGAACTCGAGCTCGCTTCACCGTTCGACTTCCGCAAACAGGCTCTTCTGGTAGTCCCTTCCGACAACCCGGCACCGGGACAGAACGGCTATCCGGAGATGCTGCGTGAGCAGATTGAGCAGGCGATCCTCGCCGCCGGTGGCCGTACCTTTGTTCTCTTTACCGCCTATTCCATGTTGCGGCGTATTCATGCCGAACTGGCGCCGATTCTTGAACCGCAAGGATTCCGCTGCCTGCGCCAGGGAGAGATGAACCGGCACAAACTGCTGAAGGCGTTCAGTTCCGATCCGTCAAGTATCCTCTTTGCGACCGATTCGTTCTGGGAAGGAGTCGATGTCCCGGGCCGATCACTCGAGCAGGTCATTATCGCCCGCCTGCCGTTCCGGGTGCCATCGGAACCGGTGCTCGAGGCCCGGGCCGAGGCGATTGAACGAGCCGGCGGCGATCCGTTCATGGAATATACGGTGCCGCAGGCGGTGATCCGTTTCAAGCAGGGTTTCGGCCGGCTGATCCGCAACAGGACCGATCGGGGTGTTGTGTTGATTCTCGACAACCGGGTCATCAAGCGGGGTTATGGCAGGATGTTTCTTAATTCACTGCCCGATGTTCCACTCATCGCTGCCCCGACCGAGCAGACCCGAGAGACGATCAAGACTTTTTTTGCCGGGTGAAGGTCATTTCTGTACCGGGCAAAAGCTCCCGGATGTGATATTTTGGAAAACAGCGCTTGCATCAAGATCATACACATGAAGAGGATTGAATAGAATGGCAACAGAACAGAACAATTCGGTTTCGCTGGTTCTCGGCAGCGGCGGCGCCCGTGGGCTCGCCCATATCGGTGTGATCCGCTACCTGGAAGAGGAGGGGTACCGGATCGAGTCGATCACCGGCTGTTCGATCGGCGCCCTGATCGGCGGTATTCATGCCGCCGGCAAACTCGATGAATACGAAGAATGGATCAGGGGGATCGATAAACTCGATATTTTTTCACTACTCGATTTTACTTTCGGGCGGACCGGGTTGGTCAAAGGCGACAAGTTGATGAAGAAGCTCAGCGAGATGGTCGGTGAAGCGAAGATAGAAGACCTTGACATCAACTTCACCGCGGTCGCCGCTGACATCTCACGCGAACGGGAAGTCTGGTTCAGCAAGGGACCGCTGTTCGATGCCATCCGGGCGTCGATCTCTTTGCCGCTGTTTTTCACACCCTATGAACACAAAGGGGTCAAACTGCTCGACGGAGGCATCTTCAATCCGGTGCCGATTGCGCCGACCTACCACGACATGACCGACATGACCATCGCCGTCAACCTGATCGGCCCGCTGGAAAAAAATGGCGACCTTTTTCCGGAGGACAGCGATGGCAACGGCGCTGAAGGTTTCCGGGAAAAAGTCAGGGCCTTTCTGACAAAACTCCTTCCCGACACTCCGGAAGAGGGCGAAGACTGGGATTATTTTTACATTGCCAGCCAGTCATTCGATGCCATGCAGGGGGTGCTCGCCCGGCAGAAACTGGCGGCACACCCACCCGACGTACTGATCGAGATTCCCCGTAATGCCTGCGGCATTCTCGATTTCGACCAGGCCGAAGAGATGATTGATCTCGGCTACAAAAGAGCCAGAAAAAGCTTAGCCGAAGATTAAAATCAATCTGACGCTGAAAGAGTATAGTCCATACATCCATACATCTTTTTAAAAGGATAGATCCAATGAGTGATTCGACGATCAAACGCGCTGGCGTCCCGGCGCTCGATGAAATTCTCGGCAAGAGCTTTCCGGTCCTCGACCATGGTCACGTCCGGGTCATCGATTACATGGGAGATGATGCGGCCATCGTTCAGGCAGCCAGAGTCTCCTACGGCGCCGGCACCAAGAAGGTCCATGAGGACCGTGGGCTCATCCGCTACCTGTTGCGCAACGCTCATACGACTCCTTTCGAGATGTGCAAGCTCAAACTCCATATCCGGGTGCCGATGGATTGCTGGCGCCAGTGGATCAGCCACCGAACCGCTTCGGTCAATGAATACAGTACCCGCTATTCCGAGGCGATTGCCGACCAGCAGACCACATTGCCGGGCGAATGGCGCCTGCAGACGATGCTGAACAAACAGGGAAGCGAGGGGTTTATCGATGAGGCGACCGGGGCCGAACTGACGGCGAGCGAAAAGGAGTTCCACCAGGCCGCACACAACCTTTATGACAGCCGGATCGAACAAGGCGTGGCGCGGGAACAGGCGCGCAAGGATCTGCCGCTTTCAACCTATACCGAGGCCTATTGGTCGATCGATCTGCACAACCTGCTGCACTTCCTCAACCTGAGGATGGACAGTCATGCTCAGTATGAAATCAGGCAGTATGCGACCCTGATCGGAGAAGAGATTGTCGCCCGCTGGGTGCCGGCGACCTGGGAAGCGTTCCGGGACTACCGGCTGAATAGCATGCGCCTTTCCGGACCGGAAATCGAGCTGATGCGGCTGCTGATTGGCGGAGACCAGGCCGCGGCAGACAGCTGGGTGAACGATAACGGCTGGATTAATGCTGAAACCGGCAAAAAGTCGCGGGAAGCGAATGAGCTGACAGCCAAGCTGGAACGGCTCGGCCTGCAACTCCCGGGGTAAAAAAGATTCTGTTCCCTTTTGCGGGAGATGCCGGTCAATGCCCGCAACATCCCCCTTTTTTACTGCCACAGCAGCCACCGGTTTCCGGTTGCATCATCTCCTCGACACCCTGGTCAAAGGCCTGTTCAAGCTGATTGAGAGTGGCATCAAAATACCCGGCCGGGATCGGCTTGTCACAGTGTGGACAAGACCGATAATCACGCCGGAACCAGCGCATTGCCTGATAGATTGAATCACCGCAATGCGGACATTCAAGGGAAATCCTGGACTCTTCAAGCACAATAATGCTCCTCACCTGCAAGATGATTCCAACATAACAGAACCTGTGTCCCGGAGGCAACTCCTCCGGATATCAATTCCTCGAACGAAAACTATCGGCAGCCGCACCCGGAGTCGGCTCTCTTTTTTCCGGCCCGGCCACTATTTGAGAAAATAGCCGGCAACCAGCCACTCGCCACCCTGCTCCTGCAGCAAGGTCACCGTCTCCCGCGCCAATTCCTTGAACCGGAATGTCGTTGCAAAGGTGACCACCACGTACTCACCAGCCGGCATGTCATCACCCGGGTCGGCATAAACGATATCCTCGCGGGTCCGCTCAACAACTGCGCCGAACGGCTCACGCATTGCCGAAAGCTTTTTATTCCAGGTCTCACGCGACAACATCTCCCTGAGAACATCTGAAGTCGCCTCCCAACTTGCGCTATAGGCCTGGCTGTCAACCAGCTTGAGAAAGTGGTCTGCTGCAGCACTCGATTGTTGTGCAACTTCGAGACCCGGAGTCTTGTTCAAATAGGGGATGATTACAAGCGCCAACGTTGCGCCTATCAGGAACAGGTGAATCCTTGAATTTGTCCAGAGCGGTTGCCGTTTTTGCATGTTTGTCTCCTGCCAATAATTACGATAACAGCAGGTCGAGTCAATTTTAATAAAAGATCAGGCAGTACCAAAGATTACTGAATTAAGCAGGCCCGTAGCCGGCAAAAATCAGTCATCATCCCAGAGCCAGTCCTGGGTGTAGGGCGACCCGGCAAAGGTGAAAAAGCTGCCATCGACATAGCGGAAACCGGTTTCCAGGGTCGCCAGGGCGGCCATATCCTCTGTGGTCAGACACAAATCAGCCGCCCTGAGATTCTCGGCCAAGTGATCGGGGCTGGTCGACTTCGGAATAACCGCCGTACCACGCGCTGCGGCAAAAGCAAGCAGGACCTGGGCCGGGCTGCAATCGTGAGCCGCGGCAATTTCCTTGACCGATTGATTCGCCAGCAGGCTCGGTTCGTCCGATTTTTTCATGGCCCCCGGCCGGTCACCGGAACCGAGTGGCGAATAAGCGGTCAGGTGAATCGATTTCTTGCGGCAGAATTCGAGCAGCTCATCCTGCGGCAGAAATGGATGGAGCTCAACCTGGTTCATCTCGGGCCGGATCGTTGCAGACTGGCAGAGGGTTTCCAGGTGCCCTGGTTTGAAGTTCGAAACGCCGATATGGCGGGTCAAACCGGAACCGACAGCAGCCTCCATCGCCTGCCAGGTCTCGAGCAGGGGCGCCTCGGCAATGGTCATGAATTCTTCTGGTTTTCCGGCAAAAACGACCCCGGGCCGGAAGGCGATCGGCCAGTGCATCAGATAGAGGTCAAGATAATCGAGTTGCAGATCGGCCAGCGTCTTCTGCAGCGCCCCTGCAACCTGATCTTTTTTGTGGGCGTTGTTCCAGAGCTTCGAGGTGATCCAGAGATCTTCCCGACGAACCTCGCCGCCAGAGATGAGTTCCTTTAAAGCTTTGCCGATCTCCGTTTCGTTGCCGTAGATAGCAGCGCAGTCGATATGGCGATAACCGATCCGTACCGCTTCGCGGACGGCAGCACCAACCTCCCCCGGCTCCGATTTCCAGGTGCCGAGTCCGAGGATCGGCATCTGGTCGTTATTGGCAAAAGAGAGTGATTTCATGACTCCTCCGTATGGTTTGTAAATATTCAGATGAACAGGGAACAGTGTATCAGGGTTTTTACGGATGAAAAGTTACAGATTATGCCTGACGGATGAAAATAACAAATAGAGTGATAAACTTCTTTCAAGTAAAAAATGATCACTTTTGCGCTACAGGAGAATCATAAAATGAAAAAACTCGTCCTCACGCTATTGATTTTGATATTCGCCTCACCCGGCTTCGGGGCAGGCAAAACAGTTACCTATACTGTCGACGGCGCTGACTATGAAGGCTACTACACCAGCCCCGACAAAAAAGCTCCGCTGGTACTTCTGCTTCACGACTGGGATGGCCTGACCGATTACGAAGTCAAACGTTCGGAAATGCTCGCTGCCATGGGATATACGGTTTTCGCTGCCGATCTTTTTGGCAAGGGCGTTCGGCCGACCGAAGTCAAGGACAAGCGCCAGCATACCGGCGAGCTCTACAAGGATCGGGAGAAAATGCGGCGCCTGCTGAATGGCGCCCTCTCTGAAGCAAAACGTCTCGGCGGCAACACCGGGAATGCTGTCGCCATGGGCTACTGCTTCGGCGGCGCAGCAGTTCTCGAATTTGCCCGGTCCGGCGCCGATGTGAAGGGCTTCGTCACCTTCCACGGCGGCCTGCAGACCCCCGAGGGCCAGGACTATGCAAAAACCCGCGGCAGCGTTCTGATTTTGCATGGTACCGCCGATGCCAACATCACCATGGATCAGTTTGCCGCGCTCGCTGCGGAACTTGAGCAAGCCGGCGTCAGCCATGAAATGATCACCTACAGCGGCGCCCCGCACGCCTTTACCGTGTTCGGAAGCAATCGCTACCGTAAGGATGCCGATGAGAAATCATGGCGCCGGTTTACTGACTACCTGCAACAAACGCTTGATTGACCGGCCGCGTTCACAACGAGTTTAGCGGAAAAATCTCTCGGACGGCAGCACCGCTTCAGTCAGCAGCCTTTTTCAGTTCCCCCCGACCGGCGGTGAGGTCTCTGAACATCGCTGCGAACCCCGTCTGCTGCTCCTGCGGCAGGCGGAGTTCGAGAGTGACCCGTTCGGCATAGCTGCTTGCCAGCTCTTCGCCTTCGAAATCGCTCAGCCGCTGCTGTAATGGTGCCAACAGGGAGTAGTCGAAACAAAGTTCCAGATGTGCCCAGGCGATCCGCTCGGTGCGCGGCAGCTTCGTAAGAGCCGCTTGCACCGCCGCGGTGTAAGCCTTGACCATGCCGCCCTTGCCGAGCTTGATGCCGCCGAAGTAACGGCTGACAACCACGGCCGTATCACCGAGGCCGGCATGTTGGAGGGTGGTCAGCATCGGCTTGCCGGCGACGCCATGCGGTTCGCCGTCGTCGCTCAGGCCGATACGGTCTGTACTGCCGGGCGGACCGACAAGATAAGCCCAGCAGTTATGGTTGGCGTCGGCAAATTCGGCCTTGATCCCGGCAATAAAAGACTGCGCCTCCTCCGCCGTTGCAACTGCCTGCACGGTGGCGATGAAGCGGCTGCGTTCGACCTCAATCTCACACCGAAAGCGCTGTGCCGGGATCGGGTAGCGCCGGGATCCGTTAGCCATGAGGTCTCCACAGATTGCACTCGACAGGCAACACGAGCCCGGGGTTGGCTTGCCAATGACAGCGGAATGCTTTCACCGAAAAAAGGTGCAGGTCTTCCGCTTGCCAGTATCGCGCTGTTTTAATCGGTCCGTTCCGTGACTTCAATCAGATGGTAACCAAACTGTGTCTTCACCGGACCGAGCACCTTGCCGACTTCGCCCGAAAAAACGACGTCATCAAACTCCTTGACCATCTGGCCGGGCGTAAACGACCCGAGGTCACCCCCCTGCTGGCCGGAAGGGCAACCGGAGTGTTGTTTGGCAACGGCAGCGAAATCTTCACCACCTTCAATTTTACTTTTCAGCTCGTTACAGGCTTCTTCCGACGGCACCAGGATATGCCGGGCACTTGCTCTCGCCATTACAAATCTCCTTCTACTTGATTCAGTGGAAAAAATAATCTTTTTGTTTCGGGGAGTTTATAGGATCGCTCATCGTTATTCAAGAGGGCGCCTTGCTCATTGTCTCCCTTTTGCTCATCGACAGTGTTATCATGCGCAACAGGCGCACTCAAGACAACTCACATCATTCGTATAGGAAACAGTATGAAGAAAAACTTCAAAATGTCCCACCCCAAGCACAAGCAACCGCGCTGGGTTGATCTGATTAAATATGAAGTGAAAAAGTACATCAAGCGCGAGCGGAACAAGGCGCTGCCGGAAGGGGTCGATTTCTGGGATTTCGATTGCAAGTACGGGCCGGACGAAGCGAACAGTGAAGAGATTCATGTCTCGACCATCAACAAACATATCTCGCAGGCCGAAGCCGATGGCCTCGACTCTTTTTATCTGGAGATTCTCGCCAAACCGGGCATCCGCACCAAAAATCCGGCCGGTCTCAGTGAAAATCAAACCGACGTCGACAGCCAGGCCGGTGGCGAGGAGGGGGGCGAATCGCCCGAATGATCGCCAGTCGAAAAAAACAGGAAAGCAGTTCCTGAATCCGACCGAGGATCTATGTTTCGATTATGACTCACCCCCGTTGCTCTTGAGGTCGCACCAGTCAGCGCAATCAGTGAACCGTAGCCCAACCGCGCCAGCCACGGAGATGAACTGTGTTTGCCTTAAGGCAAACTCCCTGTCAGAACAGTTGAACAAAAATAATTTAAACGGCGCAAAAAAGCCCCCTGCAAGGGAGCCGTTTTCTGCATACTCTTTTATGGCTCAATAAAAGAGTATGGCGGAGTGCGCGGCCGCGCGGTTTTATCAAGGGGACACTCCCCTGAACTTCGGATAGTGTCCCCGTCCGACGAATCGAGGTCGCCGTTATCGAACGGAAAGTGCCTAACTTTTAAAGTAGCGGCTAGATTGATTCTGGGGAATCGCCCCGATATTTCAGCTGCGCCCCCTTGAGGAAATTCCTTAAAATCTGATCTTTACATTCCCGGTAGTGCTTATGCCCCGGCTTGCGAAACAGGGCGCTCAGTTCGTGCGGGCTGATCTTCATGCCGGCCAGGTTGAGATATTCGAGAACATCGTCGTTCTTCAGATTAAAGGCGATCTTCAGCTTTTTAAAAATAATGTTGTTGTTCAGCCGTTTCTCCGGCGCCGGTTGCGGTCCTTCTTTTTTGCCGCGGCGATCGATTATCAGGCCATTGAGAAAAACCGCCAGCTGCCGGTCGTTACATTCCTGGCCAGCCGGATCGTCCTCTTTTTTCAACCAGGCACTGATCTGCTCGCGGGTTTCTTCCTGCCCACCGAGGCGGAACAAAACGATCATTTTTGAATCATTACAGTCAAAAATGTAGCGGAGACGGCGTAAAACATCATTATTGGTCATGGTTTATTTGGCTCTCTTTTCATCGCCAGGTAGAGGTTTTCAACCCTGGTCCGGGCCCAGGGTGTCTTGCGCAGGAATTTGAGACTCGACTTGACCGAAGGATTGTTTTTAAAACAGTTAATGTCGATTCGGTTGCCCAGGCCGGGCCAACCATACGCTTCGACCAGACTGCTGACGATCTGCTCAAGGGTGATCCCGTGCAGCAGATCATGACTCTTCTGCTCGTGCGTCATCGACGACAACCGGTCACCATTAACCACAACACTTCTTGAACTTCTTGCCGCTTCCACAGGAGCAGGGGTCGTTCCGTCCGATCTTGGTTACGGTCAGCGGCTGGCCCTTGACCATGCTCCCTTCCGTGAAATACCACTTTTTCTTTTTACGCTCGAACCGGCCCCGCTCATGATAACTGCGAATCCCGTCCTTGTCGCGATAGCGGGCAATGAATTCGACCTCACCGGTTTCATCCTTGGGGCCGCCATCGACAGTATCGATAATTTCCAGGCCATGCCAATCCGACTCCTCGGCCCATTTCCTGGCAGCCTTCTTGTCGTAATCCTTGCGATGCTCCGGGTGCAATGAGTCGCTGACAAAATCTATCTCAACCTTGACGTGCGCTGTATAGCGCGCCCGCATCAACTGTTCAGCTGTTTCGGCCGCTTTCTTCCCTTTAATAATCGGTTCGCAGCAGGCGCTGTACTCGGCACCACTGCCGCAGGGACATTCATTCATAACATTTCCTCCTTCAGCTGAATTAAATCGGCGAAATTCTAGGCATGAGAAGGGTGCGATGTCAAGCGAGTGCTTCCGACCTGTCGACTATAATCGGCATTTTTCGAAACGATCAACGTCCGTTCCTCTGATTGCGCAGAAAAAAGCCCGGGCAGAGACAAAAAGGACTATCAACAAAGCGCACCTGTCCTGTGATAAAATACCTTGAATTCCTGAAAGGTCTCTTTAAAAGGTCATGCAATCAATCTCATTTACCGGAGTAATCCTGGCCGGCGGCGACAGCAGCCGGATGGGACGCGACAAGGCACAAATCACTCATCGCGGAAAACCGCTCTGGCGCAGCAGTTATGATGCGTTGGCAAGTACTTGTAACGATCTGCTCATTGCCGGCCGCCGGCCCGACCTCGCAGCGGCAAAAGTGCCATGTTTCACTGACAGACTCGCCGGCTCGGCCCTGGCCGGCATTGAAACAGGCCTCGTCCACTGCAAAAGCGAGTGGATTACTGTATTACCCTGCGATCTGCCCTACCCATCGGTCTCTCTTTTGAATCGATTGCAGGCCGCATGCAGTACGGATGTTGATGCCGTCGTGCCGCGCACCCGTACCGGACGCGAACCACTGGTCGCCTGTTATCGCAAAAGCGCCCTAAAACCGATAACCTGCCGGCTCGAATCCGGGAACCCCAAGATTCTGGATCTTCTGGATGAGCTGAACGTCTGCTATCTCGGAGAGGAGGACCTGCCGGAAGGTTGGCGGCGGGCCTTTACAAACATCAATACACCGGCTGATCTCGAACAGCTCCTGGCTCCGCCGCCAGCAATATCTTTTTTTGCAAATAGCGGCACCGGCAAGACGACCCTGATTGAAAACCTGATCCGTGAACTGATGAAGAATGGCTGGACCGTCGGTGCCCTGAAGCACGATGCACACAACTTCGAGATAGACCACGAAGGCAAGGATTCCTGGCGCCTGGCCCGGGCCGGCGCCGCGGTGACCGCGATCAGTTCATCGACAAAAACAGCGGTTATCAGTCAGCATCAATCGGAACAATCGCTCGACGAAATCTTGTTGTCATTTGCCGGCAAGGTCGACATCGTTCTGACCGAAGGCTTCAGGCAGAGCCGCCTGCATAAAATAGAAATCCATCGCACCGAGTTGAACCGGCCACTGATCAGCCAGTTACAGAACGTACCGGGCCTGGTTGCTGTCGCCAGCGACAGCCCTGTCGATACCGAAGTACCGGTATTCGATCTCAACGAAATCACTGAACTGAGCACTTTCATCGAGAAAAATTTTTTAAAATAAGCAGACAGTCGTCATATCTGTTATAACTTGTAATTCGCACGAAACACGCAACACCAGACAGGCACAGGAGGTCTTTATGCAAGACTGGGGAAATTGTAATCCCGGTGATGAACTTGAAAAGAAAATCATCGATTTTACCAACAAAGTAAAAGAGAAAATGCAATCGGGAGGGGGCGGCGGCAATTTCAAAGCGAGCCGCGCCATCCTGATATTTTTCGTTGTCATCATTGTCGGCATCGCCGCGATGACCAGCTTCTACAAGGTTGAAACGGAAGAGACCGGGGTGGTGCTCCGTCTCGGCAAGTTTTCCGGCCTGACCGATCCCGGGCTGCATTTCAAACTGCCCTTTGGCATTGAACGGGTGATCAACGTCCCGACGGCCCGCGTCGAGAAACAGGAATTCGGGTACCGCACCGTTAATCCCGGGGTCCGCACAACTTACACCAAGAAAGGGCTCGAAGAGGAGTCCCTGACCCTGACCGGCGATCTCAACGTCAGTGATGTCGAATGGATCGTCCAGTACAAGATCGCCGAACCGTTCAAGTTCGTCTTCAACATCCGGCGACCGATCGAAACAATTCGTGACATCGCCGAAGCGATGGTACGCAAGGCGGTCGGCAATTCGAACGTCACCAAGGTTCTGACTACTGAGCGGGCTGAACTCGCCAGCGAAATAGAGGCCGACCTGCAGAAGATTCTCAACGACTACGATATCGGTGTCCGTATCGTCACCGTCAAGTTCCAGGATGTGACACCGCCCGACCCGGTCAAGGCAGCCTTCAACGAGGTCAACGAAGCCGAACAGCAGAAGGAAAGCCTGATTTTCCAGGCGCGTGAACAATACAACCGCGAGGTACCGAAAGCCCGCGGTGAGGCAAAGAAAATGATTCAGGAAGCCAAGGGTTACGCCACCGAACGGATCAACAAGGCCAAGGGTGAAGCGAACCGTTTTGAATCAATCCTCGCCGAATATCGCAAGGCTCCCGAGGTCACGCGCCGCCGGATGTACGTTGAAACGCTTGAGCAGATTCTGCCGCGCCTCGAAGAAGTCTACATTATGGATAAGCAGACGGGAGGGAATATTCTGCCGTTCCTGCCGCTGCGTAGCGAGAAGGGGGTTGCCAAATGAAAAAAACAGTACCTATTTTAGTTGTCCTGGCTGCCGCCCTGGTCATTTTGTACAGCAGTTTCTACCTGGTTTATGAAGGACAGCAGGCGATTGTCACCCAGTTCGGGGCACCGGTCGGCGAGATTAAAAACCCGGGACCACATTTCAAGACACCGTTTATCCAGGATGTCATCCGCTTTGAAAGCCGGATTCTGAAATGGGATGTTGATCCGACCGAAATACCGACCAAGGACAAGAAATTCATCTGGGTCGACACCACGGCCCGCTGGAAAATTGTTGATCCGCTATTGTTCTACCAGACCGTTGCCACCGAACGCGGCGCCCAGAGCCGCCTCGACGATATCATCGACTCGGTGGTGCGCGACGCCGTCTCCGGCCGCTTGCTCGTCGAGCTGGTCCGGGGCAGCGACTACGTTCCTGAAGCCGGCGCCAGCGAACGTTTTGAGGTCGACGGAGTCGAAATACCGCGTGAAGAGATGATTGGCCGTGAAGAGATTCTCGCCGGTATGCTCGATAAAGCCCAGGCGAGCACACCCGAATACGGCATCGAGCTGCTCGATGTGCAGATCAAGCGGATCAACTACGTCGAGCAGGTCCGGCGCAGTGTCTACGAGCGGATGATTAACGAACGGAAGAAAGTCGCAACCCAGTACCGCTCCGAAGGCGAAGGTGAAAAGGCCGATATCCTCGGCCAGATGGAACGGGAGCTCAAGGAGATCAGCTCCGAGGCCGAGCGCCAGTCGCTGGAACTCCGCGGCCAGGGTGACGCCGAGGCGACCGCCATCTACGCCCGGGCCTACAACCGCGACAAGGAGTTTTACGCCTTTTTGCGAACCCTTGAATCGTACAAGAAAGGAATTCAGGGGAACGGGCGCCTGGTAATTTCGACCGACTCCGAGTTTTTCAAGTACCTCAAGAAAGCAAAATAAAATTGCCGATAAATTACCTTTCCCGAAAGGGCAAAATCGCTGCCTTTAACCAGGTACGATTTCAATAAAAAAAGAGGGCCGGGGCGTTTCCCGGCACTCTTTTTTATCAACGATTCCGTGATCTATAAACTATTGTCGCCCGATATCACTCGTTTTTTTAGTCGCCGATGGTCTTTCTATCGGAACCGAGGTTATGCTGATGGGCCATCCAAACTGTTGCCGGGCCGAGATAAAATCATTAATTCTCTTGTTGTGGCACCACCTTTCAAGTGATAATGGCTGTTTGAATATATTCAAACGAACGGAATAACAATGCTGAATCAATCTAAAATATTCTGCACCATTTTACTAATCATCCTCATGGTCGTTTTCTCCGGGCCGATCTCCGCATCAACAGCGACCCAGGAGTACAACCCGAGTCGGGCCAAACTCCTCGGATACATGCTCAAGGAGAGTCTGCCTCGGCACCATTACAGTCATAAAAAAATTGATGACAAACTCTCGGAGGACGCGTTTGAGCTTTATCTCAAGAGCCTCGACAGCCAGAAACGTTTTTTGCTCAAGCCGGACACGGTTATTCTCAACCCTTTCCGCCGACAGATTGACAATGAACTCAAGTCGGGAAATATCCGTTTCCCCCTGGTAACGACCCAGATCATAAAAGACCGCCTCGAAGCGACCGAAAAAATAATAGAGGATCTGCTCAGCCGCGATTTCGATTTCACTTTGAAGGAGAGTTTCGAAACCGATCCGGATAAACTCGATTTCGCCTCGACCGAACAAGAACTGAAGAACCGTTGGCGTAAACTTATCAAGTACCAGGTACTGAACCGTTACCTCGAACTTGAAGAAGAGGAGAAAGCCAACAAGGATAACAAGGAGCATAGCGTCAAGCCCCGTACGCCGTCGGAACGGCAGCAGGAGGCCCGCGATAAAACCCTGAAAAGCTTCCGCAACCTCTTCTCCCGGCTGAAGAAGAACACCGAGCAGGATTATTTCAATACCTACCTCAATGCGGTGACCAGGGCGTTTGATCCGCATACCGTCTACCTGCCGCCAAAGGCGAAGGAAGACTTTGATATCAGCATGCGCGGATCACTCGAAGGCATCGGTGCAACCCTGCGCGAAGAAGATGGATACATCAAGGTCGTCCGGATTATCCCGGGCAGTGCTGCCTCCCGTCAGGGCGAACTCGAAGCCGAGGATCAGATCATCAAGGTGGCCCAGGGGACCGACGAACCGGTTGATATTGTTGACATGCGCCTGCGCGATGCGGTCAGCCTGATCCGTGGCAAAAAGGGTTCGGAGGTACGACTGACCGTTAAAAAGCCGGATGCCCGGATCGTCGTGATCCCGATCATCCGCGACGTTGTTCAAATCGAGGAAACCTTTGTCAAGGGAACGATCTTCGAAGAGAACAAGCAGAAAATCGGTTATATCAAGATCCCGAGTTTCTATCGTGATTTTGCCGGATCCCGGAAAGGGAAGGGACGAAATGCGACGGATGATGTACGGGCCGAACTTGAAAAGTTAAAGAAAGAAAAAATCGACGGTCTGATTATTGATTTGCGCAACGACGGCGGCGGCGCCTTGACCGATGCCGTCAAGATTGCCGGTTTCTTCATTGAGGAGGGTCCGGTCGTTCAGGTCCGCGACAGCAGCGGCTCTTCGCGCACGCACGCCGACGAAAGCGGCACTGTTCTGTACGATGGCCCGCTGGCGGTTATGGTCAACCAGTTCAGTGCATCCTCTTCGGAAATCCTGGCTGCCGTGCTTCAGGATTACGGCCGGGCGGTTATTGTCGGCGGCAATCATACGCACGGCAAAGGTACCGTCCAGGCCATTATCGAACTTGATCGCCGTCTCCCTTTCCGTAATATGGCCCAGTACAAACCCCTCGGGGCGCTCAAAATAACCATTCAGAAATTCTACCGGGTCAGCGGCGAATCAACCCAGTATCGCGGCATTGTGCCGGATATCATCCTGCCGGATCGGCTCGGACACCTGAAATCGGGAGAGCAGTACAGTGACCATTCCCTCCCCTGGGACACTGTCGAGGCAATCGACTACGAGAAATGGGACGCCTTCAGTCTGCCGATAGCAAAACTGCAGCAACTCAGCAAAAAACGGGTTGCTTCGAACGAGGATTTTCAACGCATCATAGAGGAAGCCGGGCGGGCTCGCGAGCGGAGTGAAAAAACGGTACGGCCGCTGAATATTGACGCGCTGCGTCAGGAGAGAGCCGAGACCAAACAGCTCGCCGACGAAGAAGAGCTCTCCGCGCCGCATGGTAAAAAAGGTGACAATCCGGAGGATTGGATCGAACAGGCGAAGAAGGATCCGTATATCAGTGAAACCCGGCATATTTTGTCCGACATCAATAACCTGCCGAGCAGCTCGTTGGCAAAAAGCAGCGAGTGACCGGCAGGTTATGGCAAACATCCCGAAGTTGCAAAATGATGCTTGATTCAACCCTGCTTTCTGTCTATGTTCTATAAATTCAATTCATTATTATGGTCACTCGCTCGCAAGACAAGGTCGACCCGCTTTTTCTTCAAGGAGGATGTTATGAAAAGGGCCATTTCGGTTCTGCTTTTGGCCACTACTCTTTCACTTGCCGCCGTAGCATCACTGTATGCTGAAACCATTTACGTCGGCGACCGTCTGGTCGTTGGCATCCGTGCGACTCCGGAGGCGGCCGCTCCGTCAATCGGCAACCTGACATCGGATGACCCGGTTGAACTCCTGGAAGAAGGCGATGTTTTTTTCCTCGTCAGAACGGAAGATGGCACGGAAGGGTACATCAAAAAACAGTACCTGACCCGGTCCCGGCCGAAAAATCTGATTATAGCAGACCTCGAAAAAAAGCTGGCCCGGGAGAAGAAAGCGCTGGCCGATCTTAAGGCATCGATGTCGAGTTCCGAGTCCGATCTTGAGAAAAATCAGGCCAAACTGAATGCCACGATCGAGCAACTGCAACAGCAGCTGGCCGAGCAGGAAAAGGAACTGACCGAGCGTGCCAAGGGAGCGGAGAACCTGAAACAGGATCTGGCCGAGGCCCGCAAAAAGTTCAATAACCTGAAAAAGGATTCCGAAGATGTCATCAGCATCGTCAACGAACGGGAAAGGCTCAAGCAGGAAAACGCGGGATTGACCGATGAGCTGAACTCGCTGCGCGAAGAGAATGCTTATCTGTTGCGAAGCGGAGTTATCAAGTGGTTTCTGGCCGGCGCCGGCGTGCTTTTTATCGGCTGGATGATCGGTAAAAGTTCACGCCGTAAGCGGCGCTATTGATGGCGCTGCAAACTGACCATAAAACGAAGGACAATTTTTATATGAAACTATTTCGCCATCTTTTCCTGACCGGACTTCTGCTGTCCCTGCTCCTGGCCGCCTGCGACAATGGCGATCGTTTCAGCTTTTTACGTCCCAACGATGTCATTCTCGCTTTTGGCGACAGCCTGACGCATGGAACCGGGGCCAGCGAAGACAAGAGTTACCCGGCCCAGCTCGAAAAAATGCTTGCGCGCACGGTCATCAATGCCGGCGTTCCGGGTGAGGTTACAGCCGAAGGGCTGAAACGCCTGCCGGGATTACTCGATAAGCATGATCCGGATATGCTGATCCTCTGTCACGGCGGCAATGATATCCTGCGCCGTCTCGACCGGGAAACGACCATTGCCAACCTCAAGGCGATGATTGGCGAAGCGCAGGCACGTGACATTCCGGTTATCCTGGTTTCGGTACCACAGTTCGGACTGTTCATTGACTCGGCCCCCTTCTACCAGGAGATCGCCGACGAAATGAAGATTTTCTGTCAGAACTCAATTGTCAGCGAAATCCTGACCGATAAATCGCTGAAGAGTGACACCATTCATCCGAACGCTGACGGGTACTTCCAGATGGCGGAGGGGATCGCCGATCTGCTCAAGGAGCACGGGGCAATCTAGCGTCAGGATTCTGTTGACTTTTGAATGGCAGATATGATAACTGATTCGACTTACAGGAGGAGTTCATGACTTTTTCATCGGTAGATACAGCACAAGCGAACAACGCGGCGGCCGCAGCGCAAGCCGCGCGCACCCTGTTGTCTGTTTTTCTGCCGATTGTCTGAACGCTTTTATTCTAACCACACCCAAGGCCATGGCAGAGAAACCATGGCCTTTTTTAATGCATGCAATCGCTTCTGGCGACTGAATTTGATAAGAACAGGAGATTAAAATGCGGAACAATATCGTCCATATCGGTGCCGGAGAACTGACCTACGAAATCCGGGCTATTGTCGAGATCGCCGACACACTGAAATCACTCGGGATCAAGACCAACATGGAAAACATCGGTGATCCGATCGCCAAGGGGGAAAAAATTCCCGACTGGATGAAGAAGATCGTCGCCGACCTGGCGATGAAAGATTGCACCTACGGCTACTGTGCAACCAAGGGCGTGTTAGAAACCCGTGAGTTCCTGGCCGAAATGACCAACAGACGGGGCAAGGCGCAAATCACCGCTGATGATGTTATCTTTTTCAATGGCCTCGGCGATGCGATCCAGAAGGTTTATGGCCTGCTGCGCCGTGAATCACGCGTCATCGGACCGACTCCGACCTATTCGACGCATTCATCCGGCGAAGCGGCTCATGCCGGCCAAAGACCGGTCTGTTATCGGCTCGATCCGAACAACAACTGGTACCCCGACCTTGATGACCTGCGCCTGTCGGTCAAATACAATCCGGCAATCTCCGGCATTCTGATTATCAATCCGGACAACCCGACCGGCGCTGTCTGGCCGGAGCGGATTCTCAAGGAGATTGTGGCGATCGCCCGGGAGTACGATCTCTTTATCATCGCTGACGAGATTTACCAGAACCTGGTCTACAACGGCCAGTCGACCAAGCCGATTTCCGACCTTGTCGGTGATATTCCGGCCATCTCGATGAAAGGGATCAGCAAGGAACTTCCATGGCCCGGATCGCGCTGCGGCTGGATCGAAGTCTATAATGCCGATAAGGATCCGATGTTCAAGCGGTACATTCAGAGTATCCTTGATTCAAAGATGGTCGAGGTCTGCTCAACCACCCTGCCGCAAAAAGCGATCCCGCCGATCCTGAGCCATCCCGAATACCAGGGTTGGCTCGACGAACGGATTGAACGCTACGAAAGATTTTCAAACATCGCCTACGATCTTCTGAAAAAGGTCCCCGGAATACGTTGCAACCGGACCAACGGCGCCTTTTACATGAGTGTCGCTTTCGAACGGGATGTTTTGAACAACAAGCAGACGCTGCCGATCGAGATCCCCGAAGTCAAAACCCTGGTTGAAGGCCTGGTCAACGAACCAGGGATCAGCCTCGACAAGCGCTTTGTCTATTATCTGCTGGCATCGACCGGGATCTGTGTCGTGCCGCTCTCGTCGTTCTTTACTCCCGAGCTCGGATTCCGGATTACCCTGCTCGAGCGGAACGAAGAGGAGTTCACCAAGATTTTTGAATCAATTGCTTTCAGCATCGCCGCTTATCTCAAATCGTAATGGGTATCTTCACAATATTCATTCGTGTTATTTCATGCTAGGCTAAAGTCATGCCTGAGCCGATACTCGCCATGGATCAGCCTGTTGAGACCAAACAGCAGCTGATCAACTATCTCTCCGCCGGCGCCCGCAAACCGGAAAAGCGCTTTATTGGCGCCGAACTGGAAAAACTGGTGATCGTCAGGGAAAGTGGTGAAGCGGCCCCTTTTTCGCGCATTGAAGAACTCCTCAGACGGCTTGCGCAGACCGGCGGCTGGGAGGGCATCCGTGAAAACGACCACCTGATTGCCCTGCAGGGGAGCGACTCTTCGATCACTCTCGAACCGGGAGGTCAGCTTGAGCTTTCCGGTGCCCTCTGTTCCGACATTCACTGCTGCCATGGCGATCTGATCCGCCACCTGCGCCAGATTTCCGGCCAGGCCGAAGAGCTTGGCCTCGCCTTTCTCGGCCTCGGCCTGCATCCCTTCTCCGGACTCAAAGATATAGAATGGCTACCGAAGGACCGCTACAAGATCATGGGTCCGTACATGCAAAGGCTCGGCGGCCATGGCCGTGAAATGATGACCCTCAGCGCCGGCGTCCAGATCAATCTCGATTTTATTGACGAAGCCGACTGCGTCGAGAAACTCCGCTTCGGCATGATGCTCTCACCGCTTCTTTACGCCCTGTTCGCCAACTCCCCCCTGCTGCACGGCAAACCGTCGGGCTACCTCTCGACCCGCGGTCATTTCTGGTCAACCACCGACCCGGATCGAACCGGACTGATTATGGCGCTCTTCGACGATGACGCCAGCCTTGAAACCTACGTCGATTATGCCCTGAACGTGCCGATGTACTTTATCGTTCGCCAGGGTCAGTACGTTGACCTGACCACTGAACGTTTCACCTTTGCCCGCTTCTGGCAGGAGGGCCATGCCGGGCATCAGGCCCTGATGTCCGACTGGATTCTTCATCTTTCGACCATCTTCCCTGAAATCCGGTTGCGACCGCAGCTCGAAATCCGTTCGATCGATTCTTTGCCCCAGAACATGTCGCTGGCCGCAGCGGCGTTACTCAAGGGGCTCTTTTATGACAAGAACGCCCAGGCCGATGCGATGCAACTTTTCAGTCCGCAAGAACTGACTGAAACCTACCGGCAATCCCCGAAGTCAGGCCTCGCCACACCGCACAACGGCCATACTCTTCAGGATATAGCCATCGACCTGCTTGTCCTCGCCCGGGAAGGGCTACAGCGGCAAAAAGTCCGCAACAATTGTGGCATGGATGAAACCATCTACCTCGATATCCTCGACGAAATGGTCGCCAGCGGCAAAACCCTGGCCGAGAGGCTGTTGCAGGACTGGCACGGCTCCCATGCCAATAAGCTGGCAGCGCTGATCCGGCATTGCGCCATGACCTGATCCATCCCGTCCCGACAAATCGACTGCACATCCCCACAGTTTTATCCTGTCAGACCTGATGCAAAATTATGCGGATCGCCACCTGTTTTTTATTGCTTTTCAACGATACGATACAACCATCAAACAAACCTTCTTCCTCCACCACCTCGCTCTAGACCGGCCCACGACGCCTCCACGTCGGGCCGGTCATTTTTTATGGGTTTACAAGAACCGCCGCAGATGTAAAAATCCCCTTCAAATAATTCTGTCATTTCCGCTAAGCAGGAATTCCTGCACAAGGTATTGGCCGCAGAGAACACAGAGGCCGCAGAAATGATTCCGATATATTTTTAAGATGTACTTTCGCTGTGAACACCGTGGTTCACCCTATTAACAATTTAAGGATTCAACATGTCTGAAAAATTTACCGAAGCTGCTACCGAATCGATCAACACCATCCGTATGTTATCCGCCGATGCCGTCGAAAAAGCCAACTCGGGCCACCCCGGGACACCGATGGAAGCTGCCCCGATCGCCTATCTGCTCTACCGCCATCACCTGCGCCACAACCCGGCCAACCCTGAATGGCCTGGCCGCGATCGTTTTATCCTGTCGTGCGGTCATGCTTCGATGCTGCTCTACAGCTCGCTTTTTCTCTCCGGCTACGACCTGACGCTTGACGACCTGAAAAATTTCCGTCAGCTCGGCAGTCCGACCGCCGGCCACCCGGAGTTCGGTCATCTGCCCGGCATCGAAACAACGACCGGCCCACTCGGTCAGGGGATCGCGGTTGCCGCCGGCATGGCGATGGGCGCCCGCTTTCTGCAGAAGAATGTCAGCCAGGAGTTGTTCGACTACCGGACCTACTGCCTCTGTTCCGATGGTGACCTGATGGAAGGGGTTTCCGCTGAAGCGGCTTCGCTGGCCGGCCATCTCCGTCTTGGCAGCCTGATCTGTCTTTATCTCGACAACAAGATTACCATTGAAGGGGATACCAGCCTCGCTTTTACCGAGGAAGTCGCAACCCGTTATCTCAGCTACGGCTGGCAGGTTCAGCATGTCGAGGGCGAAAATCTCGACGATATCAACCGGGCTATCGAAAAGGCAAAACATTCGCCGCGACCGTCACTGATTCTGGCGCGCAGCCATATCGGTTACGGCGCTCCGAACAAACAGGATACCGCAGCCGCGCACGGTGCGCCGCTCGGTCAGGATGAGTTGAAGCTGACCAAGCAGTTCCTCGGCCGGGATCCCGAACAAACGTTTCAGGTTCCCGAGGCTGCAGTTTCGCACATGGGTGAAGTAAAGAGCATCGGCGCAAACCTTGAAGCCGATTGGCAGAAAAAACTGGCAGAAGAGCTGAAAGAGAATACGAAACTCGCTGCCTGGCAGCAGGCTGCAAATGGCGAGCTGCCGGCAGGGTGGGATGATCTGCCGACCTTCGCAGCCGGAGAAAAACTGGCGACCCGCCAGGCGAGCGGTCAGACCCTCAATGCCCTGGCCGACAAGCTGCCACTTCTGCTCGGCGGTTCCGCCGACCTCGGCCCCTCTAATAATACGACCCTGAAAAACGAAACATCCTTCGGCCCCTGTACGAGCGGCCGCAACATTCACTTCGGTGTCCGTGAACACGCCATGGGAGCGGTCATGAATGGCCTGGCCCACACCGACGGCCTGATTCCCTTCGGCGGCACCTTCCTGATCTTCGCCGACTACATGCGGCCGCCGATCCGCCTTGCAGCGATGATGGGCCTGCAAACAGTCTACGTTCTGACCCATGACTCGATCGGCCTCGGCGAAGACGGCCCGACCCATCAGCCGATTGAACAATTGCCGGGCCTGCGCGCCGTTCCAAATCTGACGGTGATCCGCCCCGGCGACGCCAACGAAACGGTTGAAGCCTGGAAGGCAGCGATCGCCAATCAGTCGGGACCGACTGCGCTGATTCTTTCGCGGCAGGGCTGGCCGACCATTGACCGCGAGCAATATCCGCCGGCCGCCGAACTGCACAAGGGCGCTTATGTCCTGAAGCAGGAAAGCTCGAAGCTCGATGCGGTTCTGATTGCCAGCGGCTCGGAAGTTCCTCTCGCCATGACAGCCGCTGCCGAACTCGAAGCTGATGGGCTCGGTGTGCGGGTCGTTTCGATGCCTTCGTGGGAACTGTTCGAATTGCAGAGCCAGGAATACCGTGACGAGGTTCTGCCGCGCGACTGCCCGAACCGGGTTGCCATCGAAGCTGCCAGCATCTTCGGCTGGGAACGCTACATCGGCAGCAAGGGCCTGGTTATCGGCATGTCCGGCTTCGGTGCCAGCGGCCCGGCCGACCAGCTGATGCAGCATTTCGGCTTTACCGTCGAAAACGTCAAGGCCAAGGTTAAATCACTTATCGCCGACTGATCCTTAAAGCTGATGAACAATAAAAGGGGACGACCCGTTAAGGGTGCGTCCCCTTTTTATATATAACCCATAAGCAGGGGGAATCAATTGATGATTTTGACTCACCCCCGTAGCTCTTGAGGTCGCTACCGTCAGCACAATCACAGAACCGTAGCCCAACCGCAACCGCCACGGAGATGTGACGCGTTTGCCTCAAGGCAAACTCCCAAACAGCAAAGTTGAACAGAAATGATTCAGCCCGGACAAAAGCCCCCTGCAAGGGAGCCGTTTTCTGCATACTCTTTTATGGCTCAATAAAAGAGTATGGCGGAGTGCGCGGCCGCAACCGCGCGGTTCTCTTGTATTCAGGGACACTTTCCTGAACTTCGAGAGTGTCACCATCCAACCAATCACGGTCGCCGGTATTGCTCGGCGGTCCTACATGGGCCTCGGCAGAGCAGTGGGAACAGTCAAAAACAAGACAGTTTCATCAACCTTCAGCTGCGATCAGCTCCTCAAGATTGCTGAGCATGCTTTCGACGAAATCATAACCACTCTGCCAGAAGTTGGCATCGCCGAGATCTATACCGAGCGGTTCGAGCAGGGTTTGCGGCCGGTCACTGCCGCCGCTGGCGAGAAGTTCAAGGTATTTCTGCTTGAACGCTTCACCTTCAAGCAGATACTTCTGGTAGAGGGCGAGTACCAGCAGCTCGCCGAACACATAGCTGTAGCAGTAGAAGCGGGCGTGGATAAAATGACTGATGTAAGACCAGCCCCAGCGATACGGTTCGATCATCTCGACATCATCACCAAACAGCTTGGCGTTCTCCTGCCACCAGAGCTGGCAATAATCATCGGCCGATAGCAGCCGCTCGCCCCGCATCCGATGCGCCGCCAACTCAAACCGGGTCAGGACATTCTGGCGGAAGGTGGTTGCGATAATATCCTCGATCTTGCTGCAGAGTAAGGCAATCTTCAGCTGCCGGTCGCTCTCCTTTTCAAGCAGCATCCGGGTCAGCAGCATTTCACCAAAGACCGAGGCGGTCTCGGCCATCGGCAATGGCGCGTGATAGTGGAAGAGATTCTGCCGCCCTGAGAGCGAGTAGTGCACGGCGTGCCCGAGCTCGTGGGCGAGCGTCGAGACATCACGCAGATTGCCGGTAAAGTTGAGCATCACATAGGGTGACCACTCCGGCAGAATCCCCATACAGAAAGCGCCGCCGCTTTTGCCGGGGCGCGGGTAGACATCGGTATAACCGTCATTCATGATCGCGGCGGCCCGATCAGCCAACTCCGGCGAAAACGCTGCAAAGCTCTGCTGTACCAGCTCCTTCGCTTCGTCATATTCGAAGGTTCGCGGATTGGCATTGATCGGCGCATAAAGGTCACTGTTCTTCAGTCGATCGTAGCCGAGCAGCCTTTTTTTCAACCGGAAGTAGCGCTGGGCCAGGCCATAATTCTCCTCCGTAACCTGCATCATCTGCTCGACCATCTGCGGTTCTGTTTCACTGCCGAGATGGGTCGGCGTCATCAGGTCCGGGTAGTTGCGAAGTTCAGCCTCACGACCATGATCGAGCAGAATATTATTAAAGCAGTTGACCAGGACCGTGCTGTTCTCGGCATGTTTATTCAGGAACGTCGAAAACGCCTCTTCCCGTACCGACCGGTCGGTATGATAGAGCAACGACAGCAGCTCTTCACCGGCAACTTCCCGTGTCTCTTCCTCTCCCGGCATCCTGAAGCGGAACCTGAACGAGGAGGTCGCCTCGTCAAACAGGCTGACAAAGGCCTCCTTGCCGGAGAGGTCCTTGCGCTTGATCACCTGCTCCACCTCCTCGGCAAGTGCATAGGGGGCGTTAGCCCGTATATTATCGAGGTAGTGCCGGTAGGGTGCGACATCGTCATCGGCGAGCAGACGATTGAAGGTCTCGTCATCGAGCTGCAAGAGCTCGAGTTCGAAGAAGAGCGTCTCCTCGGTCACCGCGGTCAGGATTTCCCGGGCCCGGGCAAGCAGCGCCTTGTGACTCTCATCTTCACTGT
Source organism: Desulfuromonas sp. (assembly GCA_002869615.1). Classification (NCBI taxonomy): domain Bacteria; kingdom Pseudomonadati; phylum Thermodesulfobacteriota; class Desulfuromonadia; order Desulfuromonadales; family Desulfuromonadaceae; genus Desulfuromonas; species Desulfuromonas sp. The sequence continues at coordinate 35,558 of PKUH01000009.1, forward strand.
TGCCGGCGAACAGCAGGTAGGCGTAGTGATACGGTACGAGGGCCAGGCGTTGTAATTCTTCGTAGTCACGCAATGCCGCGGCCAGAGTCGAGACATCCGGACCGACTGCAATTTTCCCCTTGTAGGCACGACTGAAGGCAGCAGCGTCGGCGACTGCCTTTTTCAAATCATTCTCAATTTTCGGATCATCGATGGAACTGTAGATTGGACTCAGATCCCACTTGTCAGTTGTGTCTTTTTTCATTATTAATTCCTTTAAAATCTTATGCCACCAAGGCGCCAGGGACACCAAGAAACCAGGACTTCTATTTTACGGAGAGCCGCAGAGAAGGAGAGAAAACCTCCTCCCATCAGCCCAGACCATGAGATGTCATTCCCGACTAGATCGGGAATCCATTTTCATATTATTGACTCATAAAGGTCTTGCCACTCGGGATTATTGTTTTCAATCAATTCAATTTTCCAGGTTCTGTTCCATTTTTTTATCTGTTTTTCACGCTTTATTGCTTCGCTAATATCATCGAAAACTTCGTAATAGACGAGCATTGATAGATCGTATTTTGATGAAAAACCAACTATTACTTTTCCTTTGTGTTGATATATTCGCTTTGGTAAATCTGATGTCACCCCTGTGTAAAGTGTACCTCTAGGCTTATTCGTTAAAATATAAACACAGTACCGCATTGCCCCCTCCCAAAAATGGATCCCCGCTTTCGCGGGAATGACACAACATATAACACAACTAAAATTATTAACAAACTGTCAACCAAATCTCTTTTTCACCGTCTACATAGCTGTAAACTTCAAAATGAACGGTTTTAATATTTATGAACTTTTGCGCAGTTGACACCACCATAAACGGCGGGTACGCTCTGCCAATGGATAAACGGCAGGAAACGATACTTCTCGAACAGGCGCGCGACGGATGCGAGCAGAGCTTTGAAACCCTGGTCCGCCAGAACTCCGGGAAAATGATCCAGCTCGCTTTTCGGCTGGTCAACAACCGCTCGGATGCCGAAGAGATCGTTCAGGAAGCATTTCTCAGGCTTTATCGTTCCCTCGGTTCTTTTCGCGGTGAGAGCCGCATCGGCACCTGGCTCTACCGGACTGTCAGTAATCTGGCGATTGATCATCTGCGCCGCGAGAAAATCAAACGGAAACTGTTCTTCCTGAAACGGAACAGCGACGATGCCGACCCGGTCGAATTTACCCCATCTTCTGAGCCGGCCCAGGACGATCAGCTGATGGCCCGGGAAGAGCTGGCTACAGTCGTTCAATCCCTCGACAAACTTTCACCGCGTCAACGCACCGTCCTGACTCTTCGCCACCAGGAGAATCTGTCGATCAGGGAGATCGCCGACATTCTCGGGCTGAGTGAAGGGAGTATAAAAGTGCACCTGCACCGGGCTATTCAAACCCTGCGTGCAGCTCTTGATGATATGGGAGACAAGCCATGATTGAAAAGAATTGCCCGAACGAGGAGGACCTGTCCCTCTACGCGACCGGCGACCTCTGCGGCGATGCCCGCATCGCGCTTGAAGAGCATCTCGAAGTTTGCCGGGACTGCCGACAAACCGTGGCGTCTATAGAACGGACCCTCAATGCCTTGCCGCGCCTTGATCTTGAACTTTCCGACAATGAAACAAGCGCCTTTGTTCAACAGGTTGCTGCCAGTTTGCCGCGGCGGAAAGGCTTTTTCAATCTGCAGACCGTCGGGGCGGCGGCAACGACCATCGCCGCCGGTCTGGCAGCAGTATTCGTATTCAGCCCAGACCACATCGCACCCAGAACCGGTTCGACGACTACCATTGTTGCCACTGATATCGATCTGGTTGAACAGCTGGAGATGATCGAACACATGGAGCTTCTCGAAGAGCTTGAATTGCTCGAACTGCTTGACGACAGGGGATGATCGGCATGCGAATCACGTTTTTGTTCCTTCTTTTAACACTTATCTCCTCCCCGGGGTACACTTCGCCGGACCAGGACGAACCGCCGGCCGCAGAGAACGAGGTCAATAATCAAGAGAAGGCGGAACCGCTGCCGGTCGAGGATAAGGATGTGGTTGCTGATCTCGAATTGCTTGAGCTTTATGAATTGCTGGTGAATATGAACGCTCTCGCCAGTATGGAGGATACCCGATGAAACGATTGATCACATACAGCATTCTGGTCGCGACATTTCTATTTGTTTTGCTGTTGCCGGTCCTTGCCATTTCGGCGCCGGAGGCCCGCCCCGTAGAGATCGAGGCGGCAGCCGATTTCGACCAACTCAAGCAACGCTGGCAGAACCTGTACCCGGACGAACGGCAGCAGATGCGGCAGCGGTATCAGAAATTCAAACAGTTGCCGCCGGAACAGCAGCAGCGCCTGCGCAATCGGCTCAAGCAGTTCCGCAAGCTGCCGCCGGAAGAGAAACAGATGCTGCGCCGACGCTGGCAGCGCTGGCAGGAGATGCCGCCGCATGAACAAAAGCGGATCCGGCAACGCTTCGAACGTTTCCGCCAACTCCCTGCTGGCGAGCGCCAGCAGTTGCGCCGCGATCTACAGGATATGCGCCAGCTTCCGCCCGAAGAGCGTTACGAGTATCGGCGCCAACTGCGGGATAAATATTTCAGCGGCGACGCTCCCGGCAGCTACGGTGGAGGCGCTGGTTCTTCCGGCGGATCCGGCCCGGGCGGCGGTGGTGGTTCCAGCCGCTAGTTCTCCCGATTATCGAAAAAAGGGCTGCAGTCAATGCGGCCCTTTTTTCTTTGCGTCTTTCCGTCTCTGCGTTATATTTGAAGTTGATAATATGTTTATGATTTTTTCATGGGGAGTCTTTTATGAGCATTGCCGATTATTGTAAAAAACTCGACAGCCACCTCGCCGGGATCGAATCCGTCGACGCACGGATCAAGGCATCGGCCGAAATTTTGAGCAAGGCCTACAAGGTCAGCATCGACGAGGTCGCGATCTTCCTGCTCGACCATGCGAAGGACCTGATCCATTTTCACTGGCCGCTCAAGCTGAAGAAGATGGGTTTCGTGCCGCTCTCTTCGCACGACTCCCTGGCCGCCAAAACAGCCCGCGAAAACAAGTCTTTCCTCAATAACCGTTTCGCTTCGGTTCATCACGCATCGATTTTCGAAAAGGTTCGACTCGAAAAAGAGGGGTCATCTCCACAACCGATTCAGAAAATCATATCGGTCCCGATCCCGGGAGAAGAAAAATGCAAAGGGGTTGTCCAGATTTCGCGCAAAGGTATAGCAGAGGATTCGGTCAAAAATTTCAGTGATGGTGATCTTAAAAACCTGGCCGAGATTGCCAAGACCCTCTCAACACATTTCTAAATTTTCAATAATAGAGAAGGGGACACTTCCCATTTGGAAGTGTCCCCGCTTTATCGTCTCGTCACTCGTCACTGATCACTAGCAACTGCCTTCAAGGCAACTCGTAAACCACCAGCTTCGACTGCACCAGGTCGTCTCCGATCCCCCTGACCAGGGCGGTCACGATTTCATCACGGTCGTCGTTGTCAACATCGGCAACCTGGAAGTCGGCGAGGTAGCCGCCCTTCGGATCGGTGTGCCACGCCTCTTCGAGACTGTCGCCGTCCCAGACCAGGCCGGCCAGCAGGCTCTCCGAAAAGACCTTGGAGCTGAACATCCCGTCATCCCCCTTGTTGACCGGCACCAAAATGGTTCCATCCGGCATTCTGTCGAGATTCGCCTTGAGATAATACTTGAGCTTGTCGCCCCTGGCGTTCGGGTCTTCCCGCAAGATATAGGCGCTGCTACCGCCGAGAACCTCGTCGCTGTCCCAGATTTTCTTGCCGGTCAGCTTGACGACCTCGAGGCGCTCGTTGATATCGAACAATACGACGACCCGCTGGTCGTCAGACTGGATTGGTAAAAAACCGTTGGCCGTCAATTTCCCGGTCCCGAAATCGATCTCGGCCCCGTTGTCGAAGTCATCGCCCTGGCGCTGCAACCGGTAGACCTTGCCGCCGTAGGTCCGCTCGGTATCGGCGGCGCGCTGGGCGGCGATGACCGTCTCCTCCCACGGGATATCAACGCGGCGGAGAAAATAAGGGATATCATCTGCGATGATTCGGTATTGGCCGTTGACCTCTTCGGCGACCAGCGAGGCAACGACTTCAATGTCACGGCTGATATCGAGCTTGACCGCCGAGATGTAGAGCTCGGGACGGCCGTTGCCATCGAGATCGGCCGCATCGATACCGACCAGCCGGGTCCGCTTCGGGATATCGATAAAACCCTGGCCTTTGTACTGTCCGCCAGCCAGAGACCCGATCAGCACCTTGTTGGTAAAGGCGCTGACCGTTTCAACAACGCCATAGCCGTCGAGATCGACCACGGCAACACCGACCATCTCACCCGGCATGTCAGGTCCGTTCCAGACCCCTTCCATATCGGTTGATGGTCGGCCAAGGCCGGTCGCGGTGCCGGCCGACTTGCCGGCGGCAACAATTCCGGTCTGCGGCTGGGCCAGGGTCGTCGCCTGCGGTCTGGTCACGGCAATCGGTGCCGCCACCGTTGACGGTTTCGCCGCGAC
>PKUH01000010.1 GCA_002869615.1 Desulfuromonas sp.
CCTGGCTTTGAACCAAAACCTTTTGCCTCACGATAAATTCCTCGATAACTTCCTGATGTAATCCAAATACTTAATCACGGCCCTTATCCGCTTTGATCGCGAAGTCATCACGAAGCCAATGCCTTTGTCCAGCTTTGAAACAAAACCTTTTGCCTCACGATAAATTCCTTGATAACTTCCTGATGCAAACCAAATCCTTAATCTCGGCCTTTATCCGCCTTAATCATGAAGTCATCACGAAGCCAATGCCTTTAACTATCTTACAGCCTACAGCCTACAGCCTACAGCCTACAGCTTACAGCTCACAGCTCACAGCATGCATCTGACACTGTCCTCTTCCCCACCTACCTCCACCACAGGACCTTGTCGAGTAGTGACTTTTTAGCCGGTGGAGCATCGGAGTCGTAACCGCTGCTGTAGTAACCGTACTGGCCATAACCGTACTTGCCGTAACGATCGCGGTAGTAACTGTAGTACTCCATCCCCTTGCCGCTCTTGTCGTTGAGAACCATGCCGGCGACCTTGATCTGCAGTGACTCGAGCAGTTCCTTCATCCGCTGCAAGGCCCGCACCTGGACCCGGCCGGCTTCGAGGACGACCACCGCCATGGTGGCATACACCGACAGCAGGGAAGAGTCAGTGACCGCCAATAGCGGCGGCGCATCGAGGATTATCGTATCGTAATCGACTTTGAGCTCGTCCAGAACCTCCTGCATGCGTGACGAACCGATCAGCTCGGCCGGGTTCGGCGGCGTCATCCCGGCACTGATAAAGTCGAGCTTGTTGATACCGGTCCGGTGAATCGCATCCTCCAGCTTCGAATCGTCAATCAACACTTCAGTCAGGCCGGGAGAGCGGGGCTGATCGAAGATTGTATGCAGCGATGGCCGGCGCAGGTCACAGCCGATGAGCAAGACCTTCGAGCCGGTTTTGGCCATCGTTTCCGCGAGATTGGCGGCGACGGTGGTCTTCCCCTCTCCCGGGAAAGAGCTGGTAACGAGGATGACCTTTTTTTCTTCGTCGAAGGACGAGAAATGGATGCCGGTGCGCAGGGTCCGGAAGGCCTCGGCCGCCGGCGAGCGGGGCTCGAGATGGGTAATCAGGGTCCGCTTGATCTTGTCCGGAGAAGACTCGTCGTCACCATTACCGTTCCGGGGGCTGATGAAAGGAATGACCGACAACACCGGTACATCGAGAACCTGGCGGGCACTTTCGGCATCCTTGATCGTATCGTCGAGGTATTCGAGAAAGAATGCGACGCCGATGCCGGCCATACAGCCGACGATCAGGGCGAGCAGCAGGTTCTTTTTCTTGTTCGGCTTGATCGGAGTATCCGGGACGATCGCCGGGTCGATAATATTGATACTGCTGATCGTTGCCGCCCTGGCAATCCGCGCCTCTTCATGCTTCTGCAGCAGGAAGGTGTAGATATCGGCATTGACGGTTGCCAGCCGGGTCAGGCGCACCAGCTGCTGTTCGGCTTCGGGGAGCCCCTTCAACTTCTTTTCAAACCTGGCGATCTCCTTATCGAGATCCCTGATCCGGAGCCGATAACCATCCTGCAGGGACTGATAGGTTGCCAGCATCCGTCGCTGCGCTTCGGCGATCTGGCTGTTGACCTGTTGCACCGAAGGGTGGGCCTCGGTAAAGTCGGCCAGCAGACGCATCCGTTCGACCTCCAGTCGGGCCAGCTCTTTTGCCAGTTCGGCGAGTACCGGGTCGTCGAGCAGTGAGGATGGCGCATAGGATTTGCCATCGCGGATCGCCTCCTGCAGGGCATTAATAGCGAATTCGGCCTGGCGGGAGTGCAAACGGTAGGCGTTCTTTTCCTTGTCGGCCATCGTCAACTGCCCGATCAGGGTTTCGGCTTCGGTGTCGAGCCGGATAATTCCGGACTGGCTCTTGAAGTCCTGCAGCGAGTCCTCGGCCTCGTCGAGCAGCTGGCGCACGTCATCGAGCTGCTGACTGATAAATTCAACCGACTTGCGCGCCTCTTCGGTTTTGAAAACAATGTTGCGGTCAAGGTAGACCGTCGCCAGGGTATTGACGATGTCGCTTGCCAGCCGCGGATCGGTGTTCTGATAGGAGAGCCGGATAATATTGGTCCCCTTGCCGACTTCGCTGGCATTGACTGTGCTCCGCAATGAGCGAACGGTTGCATTGAACGGTTTCAGAATCAGGGTAAAGGTGTCGCCCGCCTCCCCTTCGAGGGCATCAATCAGCAGCGACATTTCGGCGTGCTGGAAAAGCTTGGCAACCTGGCCCGGGACAGCGCTCTGCCAGGACTTGCCGCGCACGGTAAAATGTCCGGGCTTGGTCAAAGTGACCAGGTATTCCGGCTCTTCTTCCTGCGAGGTGAACTCGAGCAGGTTGAAGCGGACCGATTCAGCGGTATCCTCGACCCCCCAGTTCAATTGCAGCCGCCGGACCACCTCTTCGGTGTTGGTCCGCGACTTGAGGATTTCAACCTCGGTTTCGATCGGGTTGTCACGCGACAGGCCGAGATCGCCGAGCAGGTCGCCGCCCCCCTTGACCTTTTCGTCCTGGACATGCAGGGTCGCCGCAGCCTCGAATACCGGCCGGGTCAAGAACGTATACAGGACGACCAGGATGACGATGGCGAGAAACGTCGCCAGGGCGTACTTGCGGCGGCGAAACAGGACATTCAGGTAGTCCTGCAGATGAACTTCTTCGGTACGTGGCGGGCCCGGATGATTACGGTACTCATTCATTACAATCAATTATCCCTGAGGTATTGGATCTGAACAAACGGGCTCAGCATGGCACTTACAATCTGCAGAGAAGGCAGGACCTCTTCGATCGCTTCGTTCCAGTTTCCGACCCGACTCCGGGGCACGTATATGATATCCCCCTCTTGCAAAACAAAAGGCAAGGCGCGACCGCGCAGCATCGCCTCAAGATCAACGACCAGCAGTTCACCCCGGATGGCGCTGTGCGAACGGATCACCCGGATATATTCCACCGCTCCGCGGATATCGTTGATTCCGGCCGAGGCAAGCGCCTGCGGCAGGGTCAGCTGACCGTTCGGCATGGCAACCGGCCCCGGCTTTTTGACGGCGCCGAAGACAAAGACATTGAGGTTCTTCTCGTCCGGCACGTAAATGGTGTCACCCGGCTGCAGCCAGACATTCTGCGACTGGTCGCCGCCGTTGAGCAGGGCGAACAGATCGACCGGCATGGTCTGCTTGCCGCGAACCAGGCGGGCGCTGCTCAGGTTGGCGGTGTCGAGCAGACCGCCCCCTTCGGAGATGCCCTGCAACAGGGTCAGCGGTCGATCCATGTAGAGC
>PKUH01000011.1 GCA_002869615.1 Desulfuromonas sp.
CAGGAAGAACCGCGCGGTCGCGGCCGCGCACTCCGCCATACTCTTTTATTGAGCCATAAAAGAGTATGCAGAAAACGGCTCCCTTGCAGGGGGCTTTTTCGTGCGGGTTAAATTTTTTCTATTCAACTGTGCTGCCTGGGAGTTTGCCTTGAGGCAAACGCAGTTCGTCGCTAAGGCGGTTGCGGTCGGGCTGCGGTTCAGTGATCGTGCTGGCAGGTGCGACCTCAAGAGCAACGGGGTTAAGTCAAAGGCTTTTCTTTTAAAGTTTTGAGACTTTTCCTGGTTTTCTCTGACAGCTGACAGCTTAAAACTTACAGCTGTCTTATATGTAAAACCGCCGAAATGGGTTTATACTTTTCGGATGCGATTGGAAAAGTATGACGGAATTTGAGTACGCACCACTTAATTAATTCCCGGTAAAATGCGATGAACCAAGAACAAGCCCGTGGTTAACGGGCTTCCTGGTCTATTAAAGCTCGGGTTTAGCCTCCCTTTATATAACTTTCAAGATGCGCGATAATCAGCTCTTTTTCCTCAACCTGAGCCTTGACCAGATCGCCGATGGAGACAACGCCGATCATTTGGTCATTCTCGAAAACCGGAAGGTGGCGACATCGTCTCTCGGTCATGATCGCCAACCCCTCCTCAACCGGTTTTTCCGGGGATATATAGCAGATGTCGGTGGTCATGATATCCTCGACGGTCGTATCTTTCGGGGTACGATCTTGCAATGCTACTTTGCGGGCGAAATCCCGCTCGGAAATGATCCCGACCACATTATCGTCTTTCTTGACGACGAGAGCACCGATGTTTTTTGTGGACATAAGCTCCAGCGCCTGAAAAACAGTTGCGTCCATATTGATGCAATGAACATTCGTCCCTTTTTCTGCAATAATTTCCCTGATCGTCTTGGTCATGTCATTTCCCCGATGAAAAGAATGTTTGTCGAGCTGATGTTCGTTAAATAAAATCTAACGGAGTGGTGCTTCTTGTCAATCGATTCTTTCTGTGATGTGATAGGCAGTGTTGAATCGAACCGTTATGATAACTGATTATTGAACATATCTCAGCCGGAGAATTCAGATGACAATATTTCAATCACATCGAGAGAAGGCCGTTGCCATCAGGGATGTCCTGGCCGGCACTCAACCCCGGGCCGGTATTTGCGTAAGGGGGTGGGCCCGGACGATCCGCAAGGGAAAAGGAGTCTCCTTCATCGCCCTGAATGACGGTTCCTGTTTTGCATCACTGCAGATCGTTGTCGATTCCGCCCGGGAGAATTTCGACGAAGTATCACGACTCGGAACCGGGGCCTGCCTTGCCGTAGAAGGCGACCTCGTTGAATCGCCGGCCGCCGGCCAGCAGTGGGAATTGCAGGCCGTGCGCGTTACGATCGTCGGACCGTCCGATTCCGACTACCCGCTGCAGAAAAAACGGCACAGCTTTGAATATCTCAGGTCGATTGCCCACCTGCGACCGCGCACCAACAGCTTCGGGTCCGTTTTCAGGATGCGCAGCAAGCTTTCTTATGCGGTTCATCAGTTTTTCCAGGAAAAAGGCTTCGTGCATGTTCATACCCCGATTATTACCGCCAGTGACTGTGAAGGTGCCGGTGAACTGTTTCGGGTGACGACCCTTGACGCCGATGATCCGCCGAAACGGGAGGGCCGGGTCGATACAGGCCAGGATTTCTTCGGAGCAGCAACCGGATTAACGGTTTCCGGGCAGCTCGAAGGGGAACTCTTTGCAACTGCCTTTTCCGACGTCTATACCTTCGGGCCGACCTTCCGCGCCGAAAATTCCAATACCAGCCGGCATGCCGCCGAATTCTGGATGATTGAACCGGAGATGGCTTTTTGTGATCTCGAAGGGGATTGTGCGCTGGCTGCCGATTTTTTACTCTACCTGGTCCGGTATGCGCTCGAGCATTGTGCTGATGATCTCGATTTTTTTGACCAGCGGATCGAGAAAGGGGTGATTGTTAAACTGCAGCAGCTTGTCGCGGCGCGCTTTGAAGCGATGAGTTATACCGATGCCGTAATCGCCCTCGAAAAGTCGGGCCGAAGTTTTGACTTCCCGGTGGCGTGGGGAGCGGATCTGCAGAGTGAGCACGAGCGCTACCTGACCGAAGAGGTGGTCGGCGGCCCGGTTTTTATTACTGATTATCCGAAAGAGATCAAGGCTTTTTACATGCGTCAGAATGACGACGGCAAAACCGTGGCAGCCATGGACCTGCTGGTGCCCCGGGTCGGAGAAATTATCGGCGGCAGCCAGAGAGAAGAGCGGCTTGAGGTTCTTGATGCGCGGATGCAGGAGTCAGGTGTCGAGCCGGAGTCGCTGTGGTGGTATCGGGACATCCGGCGCTGGGGCAGTTGCCCGCATGCCGGCTTCGGTCTCGGCTTTGAACGTTTTTTGATGTATGTCACCGGGATGGAGAATATCCGTGATGTTATTCCGTTCCCGCGGACACCGGGGCACGCCGGATTTTAAGGCCTTCCGACAAAAATTGGCATGGTCTAGACCTTTTTTGTCAGCAAGAGCGGTTTATGGCGGCAAAAGTTGCCCATTATAAATCTTGTAAATTCCGGCGATCCATTTTCCACCCGAAAGCGGATGCTTGTTGGAATTGATGACCATCAGCCGGGTATTCTGGTCGTCTTTTTGCGTGGCGATAAGCCAGAATTCGTTTTTACCTGGCGACCTGTATTCATCGGCCTTGTTGTTAATGATGCGCAACAGCATGGTGGCGGAATAATATTTCTCACTGGCCAACGGGTCAAAGGTAGCAGGATCAAAGGCTCCGGTGCCACTTTCCGGCGGGTATTGCTGTTTATCTTCGTAGTAGGAGGAAAAGGAATTTAATAACTCCCTGCCTTCCGAGACCAGGACTCCGTAGTTTGCTTTCCTCTTGTAGTCACTGTATTGCGGGATTGCAATGGCAGCAAGGAGACCTAAAATGGCAATGACAACGAGCAGTTCAACCAAGGTAAATCCATGCTGTCTTTTCATGTTGGTCTCCAATGAAGTCTAGAACTGCCCTGGTAGAATGGTTCGCATTTCAATTGGTCTTTGCAATTGGCATTCCCATTTAGTTTTTGGCAGATAAAAAAAACACCGCCTTTCGGCGGTGCAAAAGAGGAAGGATGTTGAAAGAACTGCTTAGTGGATTGTTGCGACCAGTGCTTCTGCTTCGGCCCGCAGGGTTGTGAGAATCCCTTCGGTGAAGAAATCACCCATCAGGGTTCTGAATTCATAGGAATCGGCCAGTTCAAAGCGTAGCTCAAGCGGAATCTTATTCCAGACTTCGGTGTTGTTGATCAGCGACAGGATCTGGTTGCGATCGAAAATCATGTCGCGTAAATTGTCCATATCGATGTAAATTCTTTGCATGGTCGCCCTCCTTTACTGACGAGGTACTGAACCGGTTGGCGTTGTGGCTGGACCATTTATGGATTACTGAATAAGCAAGAGCTGTTCCTGCCGGCATTTTTTTGAGTATCTATTGAATAAAAATAGTAATATCAGTATCTTAGATGTTTCTTCTTGTGTTTTATTACTGCATGAGGATTGGGCTGGTCTGCTCTGAAGCGTGCAAGAATGTCGCAGGTGTGCAAAATCTGCGTGATCCATGGGTGTTGATTGTTTATGACCGTTGCTGAATTTATTGCAGAAAAAAAATTGCAGTCGCGTATCCATTCAGCTTGCGAAAGGCTGTTGACGGATGCGACAATTTTGCCAAGAGTGGAGGCGGTGCCGATCCGCAAGAGCCGTGCTCTTCGGCGCCTCGGTTCCTATGTCGAACGCGATGGCAAGCCGCGCGAAATCCGCCTGCAATTTGCCCAGGAGGAAGAATCCCTGGTTGATACCTTTCTCCACGAATTGGCACACTGTTTTGATCATCTCGCCAATCAGTCCGGAAAGAGTTATCGGTTGGCGCATGGTTCAGGCTGGAAGGCCTGGGCGGAAGCGCTCGGCATCGAGCCGGTCCGTTGCGGAGAAAGCCGGCAACTGAGGTCGCTGGCCGAGTCTCGGCTGAAGGTCGTTGCGGTTTGTGAGCGGTGTGGTTTCGAGTTGCACCGCCTCCGGCGTTTGCCGCGCCGAAGACGTTACCTTCACATTCAGTGCGGCGGCCGGTTCAAGGTCATCTCCTGATGGATAGAATATCTTGGCGTTGTCTGCAAGCTGCGTTATTCTGTAAAGGTACGAAATTATTCTGAACCGGAGATTCCCGTGGGCTACCTGATTCTGCTCTGTCTTTCATTGGCCTCTGTCTCGGTTGTTATCATTTACAATCGACTCGTTCGCGACCGCAACCGGGTGTCGACTGCTTTAAGCGACATTGATGTCCAGCTCAAACGGCGCTACGACCTGATACCGAAACTGGTGGCGGCAGTCGAGCAGTACGCGCGCTACGAACGGGCAACATTAACCACCGTGACGGAAATTCGCAATCAGGCCAGCGCCATAGATGGCGTCTGCCAAAAGGCGCCGCTCGAGCAGCAGCTCGGCCAGGGGCTCGGCAAGCTGATTGCGCTGGCTGAAGACTACCCTGAACTCAAGGCCGATCAGAGTTTTTTACAGCTGCAAAACGATCTGACCGATATCGAGAATCATATCCAGTATGCCCGTCGCTATTACAATGGAGCGGTGCGTAACCTGAATACCCGGATCGGTTCGTTTCCCGATCTCGTGGTCGCCCGATTGTTCCGCTTTTGTCCGCAGGCATTTTTTGAAATTGAATCACCTGAACAATTGAACTCTCCGGAGATAACCCTCAGATGAAGAAAATTCTGATCATTTTGATTCTGCTCCTGTTCAGCTCATCGGTTTATTCTGCAGAACGTATCCTCTCTTTTCAGAGCGATATCGAGATTTCTTCCGACAGTTCGATGCGGGTGACTGAAGAAATTACTGTGCTAGCCGAAGGGAAGGAGATCAAACGGGGGATCTATCGTGACTTCCCGACTGACTACAGGGATCGATTTGGCAATCGCTACCGGGTAGGATTTGAGGTGCTTGACGTTCGGCGAGATGGAGCTTCGGAAGGCTATCATACTAAAAAAATCAATAACGGGATCCGGGTTTACCTGGGCCGGAGCGATCATTATCTCAATCAGGGAGTCTACGAATACGAGCTGACCTACAGAACCGATCGCCAACTCGGTTACTTCGAAAAACACGACGAACTCTACTGGAACGTGACCGGTCACGACTGGAACTTCCCGATTGACTCGGTTGAGGCAAGAGTTACGCTGCCGCAGTTTTTTGCCGATGATCAAACCACGGCCGAGGCCTATACCGGACGCTATGGGGGAAAGGGGAATGACTACAGCATCGAAAGAGGGTTGTCGGGTGAGATCGTTTTTTCCTCAACCCGGCCATTCGCCAGTAAGGAGGGGATGACGATTGTCGTGACCTGGCCGAAGGGATATGTCGTCGAGCCGACGGCCCGGGATGAAGTTGTCTCGGTTTTTCGTGATAATCAGGCCTGGGTCGTCGCTGTCTGCGTATTGGTCATCATTCTGGTCTATTACCTGGCAGCCTGGTTCCGGGTCGGCAAAGACCCGGCGGAGGGGGTCGTTTTGGCAGAGTACACGCCGCCACCCGGGTTTTCGCCGGCATCATCCCGATTTATTGAACGGATGGGCTACGATCATAAAGCCTTTGCCGCCGCCCTGATCAACCTGGCGGTTCAGGGTCTTGTTGAAATTATCGAGGAGAATAAGGACTATGTTGTCAAGCGGACAGCCGCTGAGGCGACTGATCTGGCCGCGGGTGAAAAAACCTTGCTGAAAAATATCTTCGGCAGTGTCAATGCTTCGGCCGGCAAACGGCAGACCCTGAGCCAGAAGTATCATGCAAAAATCCGGCGGGCGCTCAATGCGCATGAAGAGTCGTTGCGTAATGATTATGAAAAAAAATTTTTTGTCACCAATAAGTGGTGGCTGGTTCCCGGGGTTGTTTTCACTCTCCTCTCGCTGGCTGCTACGCTGCTCGCTCTTGATGATGGTGAGCGGATTGCAACGGGCGGTTTTTTGCTGGCCTGGCTCTCCGGCTGGACAGTCGGGGTGATCGTCCTCTCTTATCGTACGATCAATGCCTGGCGAGGAGCGCGGACCGGCGGGACCGTTGTCGCAGCAATCTTTATGACTCTGTTTTCTGCACCTTTCGTGATTGCCGAAGTTGTCGTCATTGGGGTTATGGCCCACCAGGTGTCGCCGGCGTTGCCGGCTCTTCTGGTCGGTGCGATCGGTCTCAACCTGCTTTTTTATCAATTGCTCAAGGCACCGACCCGGGCCGGTCGACGACTCCTCGACAAAATTGCAGGGTTCAGACTATTTCTTGATGTCGCCGAAAAAGACGAAATGAATTTCAAAAACCCGCCTGAAAAGACGCCCGAGCTGTTTGAAAAATACCTGCCCTACGCCCTGGCCCTTGATGTCGAGCACCGGTGGGCCGAACGGTTCGCCCGGTTGTTCGCAGACCTGCAGGGCAGCGGTGACACCTACCGACCTCTCTGGTATCATGGTCGCAACTGGAGTGCGCATCACCCAACCATGCTGACCGGTGCGCTCGGCAATTCTCTGAGTTCGGCCCTTTCCTCAGCGGCGACCGCACCCGGTTCATCATCCGGTTCAGGTGGCGGTGGTTTTTCCGGTGGCGGCGGTGGTGGCGGCGGCGGTGGCGGATGGTAGTTCTGCCCGAGATATGATAATGTTTAGTAGAATACTTTTAAATGACAAGGAGAGTTTTTATGACCGAGAATCATGACAAAAATGAACAGCATGATGTCAGTCTGTATGAGAAAATGGTCGCCCGGACGGCCGAATTGCTCGAAGATGGTCGGAAAAGTCTCGACGAGGCTTTGAAGAAGGCGAAGGAGGACCTTGGCAAGGCCGGCGATTTTTCGACGGAGCAGATGGACAAGGTTGCCGACTATGTCAAGCGTGATGTTGTCGACAATGCCGGCAAAGCGACCGAAGCTGTAAAAAAAGCGGTTGATCCTCAGCGGGTTGCTGCCGGCGTTCACTCAATTTATGCACGGATTCTCAATAGCGCGGCTGACGCCCTGTCTGACCTGGCTGCCAAGGCTGAAAAAGCAACCGAATTCAAGACCGGCGAAATCACGAGTTCCGGTACGTTGACCTGCAAGGAGTGCGGGGCTGAAATGCACATGAAAGCAACGGGCCGGATTCCACCCTGTCCGAAGTGTAAAAAAACCATTTTTCGCAGGTCTTACTGAGTTCGTCTATGCAGTGTTCATCGAACAGTTGTTCAAGTGGCTGTGGCGGCCATACTCTGCCCTGCCCGTGTCCTGAAGAGGGCAATCCGGAAATCGATTCCCTGGAAAAAGTGGTCAACTGTTTCTGGCAGAAAAACCAGGATCTTGCCGTTGAAAGGGATTATTACGAGAGTCTGGAATCTCTGGCCGATGCCGTTGATGAAGCAGCCCAGGCTCTCGGCGACGAAAACCTCGGCTACAACCAGCCTGATGCCATTTCCCGAAAGGTCCTCACGGTGACCAGGGAAAAGCTTGTTGCGGCTGAGAACGAATTGTCCCGGGTCGCCGATTTTACGAAACTCCATGCCGTCGTATGTACGTCAATCGGTGATCTTGCTGGACTGACTCCGGCACTGGTTTACCTGACTGCCCTTCGAATCGGCCTGCAGGCCAGGGTGCATCCGCAACACATTTATCTCGATGCCGGCGCCCGTGAAGGTTGTGCAGCTCTGGTCGGACCAGATCTCGAGCGAGTTGTGCTTCCACGTGATCAGTTGCCCCGTATCTTCCAGCATCCAGAACTGACGACCGAGGATGTCCAGTCCTGCCTGACGGTCTGCCGTCATCAACTCGACTGGCTCGGTCGGCAACAGAAACGGGATTAATGAAATGAATTACCTACGGGTTGAATCAGGAGTCGATGCATGACAGAAATTGAAAAGAAAAAGGTGCTGCTCGTCGATGACGTTGAATTTATTGTCGATGTCATGGCGAGTTATCTCAAGAACTCACCAGTTGAAATAGTTCGGGCCGCAAGTGGGCAAGCCGCTATCGACATGGCGCTGCTGCATTGGCCCGATCTGATCGTCATGGATGTTGCGATGCCGGAAATGGATGGACCTGATGCTTGTCGTACTATTAAAGCAGATGAAAAGTTAAAGAATATCCCGGTGATCATGATCTACGATCCGGATCGGGACCCGGCACCGGATCAATTGAAAACGGCCGGTTGCGATGACGTTGTGACCAAGCCGCTGGCGCGTGAGGATTTTCTGACGGTGACTCACCGCCACCTTTTCCACATTGAACGCCGTGAACGGCGGTCGACCTGCCAGATGACGGTCGATTTTACGATTGACGGCGAATCGTTTCAGGGGCTCGGGGTTGATATCAGTCGTAGCGGCATGTACATTGAATTTCGCGATAAAGGTCTCAAGAAAGCGAACGTCGACCTCAGCTTTTACCTGGCAACGATCAGCGACAAACAGGTCATGATAAAGGGGAGGGTGGTCTGGATCAATCAGGGCCATCCACGTCCGAACCTGTCGATGCCGCAGGGTTTTGGCGTCGAGTTCCAGTTAATCGGAGAAGAGTCGAAAGCAATAATCAGTAAATACCTCGAAGAAAACTGAGTTATGGGTCCGGAGGTGAAGGTGAAAGCATCAATCGAATATTGCAATGCTTGAAATTACGAACCAAGGGCTGCCGGTCTGGCAGCAAAAATGCGGGAACGGTTGTCGGCAGACGTCACATTAATCTCTTCCGGTGGCGGGGTCTTCGAAGTGGTGGTCGATGGTCGACTCGTTTATTCAAAAAAATCGACGGGTGAGTTTCCTGATGAGGAAAAGCTTCTGTCGGAGTTGGAATGATCTTTCCTAATGTTCAATGTGGCTGATCTGTATGTTTTTTTTCGGGGCATGCAGTTCGGTCTCCGGTTGCTTGAATGGAATACGGAAGGTAACAACCGTACCTTTGCCGGGCGTACTTTCGATCTCCAGTATTCCACCATGTGCCTCGACAATCGATTTGGCAATGAATAGTCCCAGACCGGTCCCGCGCGGGGCAGTATCGGATGTGTCTCCGCGGTAAAACTTTTCGGTGGCGTGTGCCAGCTGTTCAGCACTCATGCCAATTCCGTGGTCCTCGACCGACACATTGCAATGGGTCTCGCTTGTCCTGGTGGTGATCGATATCGTTTGTCCCGGTTCTGAATATTTGACTGCGTTTTGCAACAGGTTGTCTATAACCTGTCCCATTCTTTCTTTGTCGGCACTGAGGACGACAGTCTCTTCCGGAAGATTCAATTGAAAATTAAAGTCGGAATAAAGAAGTTTGAAATTCGCAATGAACTTCGTTAGCTCTTCATTGATTTCACAATCACTCTTGTTCAGTGCGATGCCATGACCCGATTCAATCCGGCTGAGATTGAGCATTTCGTCAACCAGATGTGAAAGAGAAGAAGCCTTGCTGAAAATCATCTGCAGAAGTTCAGACAGCTGGTCGCCGACGATTTCAGGATTGTTCAGGATCAGTTCGGAAAATCCGAGGATGCTTGCAAGTGGCGTTTGGAACTCGTGGGCAGCTGTGGTGACAAACTCACTTTTCAGCCGGCTCGCTTCACGTTCTTCAGTAATATCCTGAACAACTCCGATCAGGCCGTTCACTTCACCTCTTTCGTCCCGGATAGGCGCCTTGTGGAAAATGACATCCCGGAGAGTGTCGTTTGTCCGCTCGATCCGCATTTCATAGCTGACTTTTTTGTTTTCAGTAAGGACGTCCCGGTCACGGGCAACATGGATCTCCGCTTCGTGCTTCGGTCGATAACTGTAGCTCGATTGGCCGATCAACTCCCTGGCATTGACCTCGAAGAAAGATTCAAATGCATGATTGCATCCGAGCAATTTGCCATCCATGGCCTTGTAAAAAACAGGTTCGGGGATATCGGCGAGCAAGTCTTCAAGAAAGCGTATCTGTGCAGCAAGAGACTCTTCGGCTGCGGTGAGGCTTTTCGTCATCTCGTTGAATGCAGCTGCAAGTTGTCCGATTTCATCTTTTGTCGAGACCCGAACCTCCCTGATCTGTTCGCCCCGGGTGATGCTTTCGACCGCTCCGGTCAGCTGCCTGATCGGCTTGCTGATGGCCCGCGCCAGCGGAATCGAACAGATGATCGCGGTCAGCAGGATAATGCTCCCGACAGTCAACACCTGACGGATCAGGTTGTCGACGGCCATGGTCACCGAATTTCCGGAGATGCCGAGGCGAACCCACCCGACCTGGCTACTGATAACGGGTACGGTAATATCGTAAACAACGACTCCACTGGTCAGCAACTTCCGGGTGTTGACCGCGTCGGAATAAAGATCGGGAATCGTGTCCAGAAGCTCGATCGGAAAAAACTCTCCGAATGAATGGGCCAGAACATGTTTGTCAGCGGCTGTGACAAAAAATGAGTAGACGATGTCATCTTCAATATCTTTGCTGGCTTTTGCCAGACGAGAGAGAGCCAGGCGATCTTCCGTCACCATGGCATTGGAGCCGTTTTCAGCCAGCTGCTTGGCGACCGATACACCTCTTTTCAAAAGCTCGTTGGTTAATTTTTCCGAGAATTCAGTTTTGACATAAACGGCGGCGGCACTTCCCAGGGTGACCAGCATGCCGGTGATAACCAGAATGATCTTCAGGGAAATTGAGGGGCGAAAACGGTTTTTTACGGATTGCCAGTTCATTGCTTTTCAACAAAAGCTTTCATTGCACGAATTGAATCGTAGTCTGAATCTTCGCCGGGAACGAAGCGATTGATCATCATTTTATCGAGGATCTCTTTCCCTTCCGGGTCCTTATGCATGTTGAAAAGAATCTCGCGTATTTTCGATTGAGTCGATTCCGGCAGATCCGGTCGTACAACCAGCGGTGGAATGCCGAAAGGCCGCGATTTTTTGATGATCCGGGTTTTTACCGCAACTTCAGGATTGATGCTGTTGAGATAGTCCCAGATCAGGCTGTCGACGGCGGCACCATCGACAACCTTTTCGATAACTGCCTGGATAGAGGCGTCGTGTGCATAGGTGAATATGGTCTTGCCGAAAAAATTTTCAGGTGTTTCGCCGATCTGGGCAAGCCAGTAGTTCGGAACAATCATGCCGCTGTTCGATTTTGGATCGGTAAAGGCGAAAACCTTGCCGCGCAAATCTTCCAGTTTTCGGGCCGGGCTGTCGGCCGGAACGATCAGGTAGGAGAAGTAAATCGGTCCCTGCTCGACTTCCGGGAGGGCCAGCAGCTTGAGCCCGAATTGTTTCCTCCCCTCGACATAGGGTCCGCCGCAAACAAAGGCAATGTCCAGTTTTTGATCTTCAAGTAGCCTGTTGATTTCGTCATAGGTTCCGCGATCGACGATTTTGATTTTCTCGCCCATGCGGTTGCCAACGTATTGAATCAATCGTTTGTAATACTGGTACCCCTCACGAGGCATGATCATCGAGCCGATACCGAAACTGAGCGTCGGGTTGGGGTTGTTCTGTTGTAATAGCTCGTTGGCGACGCGGTTTGTCAGGTCGACAGTGTGGCTGGCTTTTTCATCGGAACAGCCTGCGCAGAGAAGGAGAAGGCTCATCGCCAGCCAATAGCAAACCGACCGGAATCGACCCTTTTTTATCCGAGGGCAATAGGCAGCTGTCATGGACTTTTCTCCTGGAAATTAAAGTGTTTTTACTTTAGCAGGAATAAAGCGCTCTGTCAGCTCTCTTTCTCCGATGAACCAATAGCCGGGGCGATCTCTTTTTTGTTGGTCATCTGGATAAACTTGATGAAGCCGAGAAAGGCAACAATGCTGAAGAAGAAACCGCGGAACTTGCCGGGTTGCTTGCCTTCGCTGACAAAGACGACTTCGGGGTTGACCGGCATGTTCTGCTCTCTGGCAAGTTGGAGTAGCTTGTCACGATTTGCAGTCGAGGTCAGCCAGCTGGCCGTCATGCCGGTAATATTGCGTTGCGGGTAAAATGCCCCTCGATTGTTGACAAGGAAGCTCTGGCGGGCCTCTTGCGTATCGAAATCGAGCACATATCTTTTCAGGGTTTCAAGGACTTCCGGTCGTCTCGTTTCAATAACGACCGAGATTGAGTGATTGTCATTGTTGCTGACAAGCGGCACAAAAAAAGGCCCTGATTCAAAAGTTTCAACCTGGCCGCTTGGATTGATCGCCTGTTCGAGGTCGAGATAGCCCCCTTCGATGTTCAGCCATTCGCGCGGAGCGCCGGTCTGTTCCAGTTCGGAAATTGAAATGCTGAGAGGATCCGGGTTTCTGAAGAAAAGACTGAGGTCGTGATAGCCGAGCCAGGCCAGAACCAGACAAATTGCCAACAGGGTGAATCTGAATCGTTTCATGAACTATCCCAATAAAAGAGGGCCGCCTGTGACAGGCGGCCCCAAGGCTATTGCAAAATAACAACGAGAGTCAAGTTTTTATGCTTCAGCAGCATCGACTACTTCCGCACCCTTCTTTTTGGTCAGAAGCGAGACAATGACCAGGGTGATGAAGCTGAGCGGGATCGAAATTGCCGCCGGGCTGTTGAAGCTGATCGGTGCATCGCTCGGCAGCATGCCGTAGCGGACGAACATGTCGGGCGAAATCAGGATGATGCCCAGAGCCGTGGTCAGGCCGACAAAGATCGAGGCGGCGACACCCTGTCCGGTGGTTTTCTTCCAGAACAGGATCATCAGAATTGCCGGAAGGTTAGCCGAAGCAGCGACCGCGAAGGCCCAGCCGACGAGGAAGGAGACGTTCATCCCTTCGAAGACGATGCCGAGATAGATGGCGATGCCGCCGACGACGACAGCCGAGATCTTGCCGGCCCGAACTTTGCCGGTATCGGTCATCTGCATACCGAGGAAACGGTCCATCAGGTCATGGGCCACCGCACCGGAAGCAGCGACGATCAGGCCCGATACCGTGCCGAGTACGGTCGCGAAGGCGATCGAAGAAATAATCGAGAACAGCACGACACCGAACGAGAGAGCAAGCAGCGGTGCGCTCATATTGTTGTCGGTCAGGTTGATGACGCCGTTGGTCATGGCTCCGATACCCAGGAACAGGGTTAAGACATAAAAGAAACTGATGGCGGCGATGCCGACGATGGTCGACTTCCGCGCAGCAGCCTGGCTCGGAACCGTGTAGTAGCGGATCAGGATGTGCGGCAGGGCTGCGGTGCCGCAGAACAGGGCGATCATCAGCGAGATGAAGTTGAACTTCTGAGTGCCGGTCGCATTGTCGACCTTGAACTTCAGACCGGGACGGAGCATCCGGTCGCCAGGAGTCGGCTTCTGGAAGTAGACCAGGGTCTTGGCGTCAGCTTCCTCGATATATTTTTTGCCCCAGAGGACGATGGTGCTGTCCTTGACGGCCGAAAGGTAAGAGAACGGTCCGAGAGCCCCGGTTTCGGCGACTTCCTTGCCATCGATGGTTATTTCCTTGACGTGGCCGACGGCGAAAAATTTACCTTCTTCTTTTTCGGCGCCGTTGTACAGCTTGGTACCGTCAGCAAGGGTCTTGACGAAGAGGGTCTCTTCGAGTTGCAGTCCCGTAGCCGTCTCGTTAACCTGCCAGATCGATTCGACGCCATTTTTGGTCAGCTTGACGAAACCCGCCTTGCCGAACTCGGTTGACTTCCAGTCGGACGGTGCCGTGTAGGCGGCGTCCGAGATCTGCAGGGCGCCGCTGTTGGCGACGGTTGCTGTCAGGGTTTTGAAGGCGTGGTATTCCTTGTCACCGCCCTGGTCCGGGCTTGTGGTCAGGCCGCGGCCGAGAACGCCGATGACAACGACAGTGGTGAAAATGAGCAGCAGGGCGCCCTTGAAGAACTGGACGTAGGTGGTCGAGGCCATGCCGGCGGTGGCGACGATGATGGTAACAACGACACCGACAATGCAGACACCGACCCAGTGCGGCAGTCCGAGCAGCGGTTGTACCAGGACGCCGGCACCGACCATCTGCGGGATCAGGTAGAAAACCGAGATAACCAGGGTCGAGATAGCGGCCATCAGCTGGATACTCTTGGAATTGAACTTGGAGTCCAGAGCGTCAGTGAAGGTGAACTTGCCGAGGCGTTTCATCGGTTCGGCCACCAGGAAGAGAGCGACCATCCATCCGGCGAGGTAGCCGATCGAGTACATCCAGCCGTCGTAACCGGCGGTGGCGATCATGCCGCAGATGCCGAGAAACGATGCAGCCGACAGATAATCACCGGCAAAGGCGATGCCGTTGGTGAACCAGTGGATGTTGCCGCCGGCAGCATAGTAGCCTTCCGACGAGGTCGTCCGGCGGGCCAGGTAGAACGACAGGCCGAGAACGAACAGAACGAAAGTGATGAACAGGCCAATGGCCAGCGGTGATTGAGTATATACCATGACTGGCCTCCTTTATTTGTTCAGCCGCGCTTCAGCGGCGTTGCACATCTGGTTGTAGATAATCGCCAGCACCAATGCGAAAGCGAGCAGTGCAAAGCCGTAGATGACGGCCAGGGTCTGCCCCATGATGATCTTCTGCATCACTGCCGGATTGGTTGCATTGATCACAACAAAGCTGGCGTAGGTGAGGGTGTAAACGATGAACATTCTAATGCCGAGGCGGGTTTTGTACTCCGCAGCATTGTCTTTGCCGAGTTTGACGGCGGGTCCGTGTCCCATAATTAGCTCTCCTTGAATGAAACCGATGTTGGAAGAAAATATAATATTTGGCAAATGTATCGCCAGATAACAGGATTTTGCCGCCCGGAAGTTCCCGGTCGGCAACCCGGAAAACTGGTTGCCGATCTACTCTGTGCTCGTTAACTGCTGACCCTTAAGGGTATTTTGTATCTCATGATGGGGTGGTAAAATATGCACGATAAAGTACAAAATTCGCGAACATAATACGTTGTTCTAAAAGGTTGTCAACAGAATTTTCTCGATAGATCCTTGTTTTGCGGGAAAAATATTGTGAGAAGTCCTGTTTTTAAGGGTGGGAGCAGATTGATAAAAAATATCGGATGGTGTGTATAGAATGGTGTTTGCTGTATAAGGTAAAAAGATATATATCTGTTATTTCTCTCTTGAATATGGGGATGACCGTAGTTCTGAACTGATTTGGATAAATCAGATCGGAATCCGTTTCTTTTTGCAGTGTGCACGGATGATCATTTCGGCTTGATTGAGTCGGGAAATTTTCATATTTTTCTTTTTCAGTTCAACGATATCTTCAAGCGGGATCTGTTCGGCCCGTAATTCGCGTGAGACAATTGCCATGTTGCTGAGGATAATTTTTATGTCG
>PKUH01000012.1 GCA_002869615.1 Desulfuromonas sp.
GACTGTCCCCGAAAGGGGGCTGTCCCTAAATAAAAGATGGCTCGCGCAGAGGCCGCAAAAAAGAAGAAATGCGGTTTCAACGGAGAGTCGCTGAGGCGCAGAGAGAAAAACGAAGCAAAAGCAAAACGGGGATTTCGAAGTACATCATAGCCTTTAACTCTCCCTCTCTCCGCCTCTCCGTTAAAGTACGACCTAAGTGAGCGTTACCGAACGGGCGTGAATCAGCGGCTGAAAAATTAACTTCAATCAAGCGGGGGGGCGCAATGCACATCATCCATCATGGTGGCCATGAAACGGTCACCGGGTCCTGTCATGAATTTCGCCTGCCGGACGGTTCCGGCATTCTCATTGATTGCGGCCTGACCCAGGGGCGCGACGCAAGCTCACCTGAAATCGACTTTCAGGTCGAGCACATCAAAGCCCTTATTCTGACCCACGTATATATTGATCATTGCGGGCGTATACAGTGCTATCTGTGGAACAGGCCAATTGAATGACGCTGGAGGTTAAACCCAACTCTAAGACACAATAAAACGATCTTGCATACCATACAATTGTATGGTATTAAGGGTCACTATGGCGATACTTGGTGAGATATTATCTTCGAAGGCTCGAGAGAAAGTTTTTCAGCATCTCTTTGATGGGCAATCGGCAGAACTTCATGTGCGTGAACTTGAACGTCGCACGGGGTGTTCAATCGGAACCATTCAAACGGAATTAAAGAAGCTCTCGAGGCTTGAGTTGGTCAACAGCAGACGTGATGGCAATCGCTTGTATTACTTTGCTAACCGTGAGCATCCACTTTATTCAAATATCTGTGGCCTGGTCAGTAAGACCGTCGGTATGGTTGCCTTATTGAACACTGCGATTTCTGAATTACATGACGTAGAAATTGCTTTTTTGTTTGGCTCTATGGCAGATGGGACGTCAGGTGCTCAGAGTGATGTCGACCTCATGGTTGTCGGTTCACTAGGGCTGAGAACTTTAACAGCAACGCTTTCGACGGTTTCCGAATCAATCGGGCGCGAGATCAACCCGCATGTGATCACGGTAAGTGAATTTCGCAAACGAGTCCAGTCTGAAGAGCATTTTATTATGTCTGTTATGAACTCATCAAGGGTTTATGTCAAAGGGGGAGATTATGAGTTTGGAAAGCTGGTTGACTAACGCCTGGTTGCGCCGACATGAACCGTCGCAACAGGAGATTCGCGACCTCTTACGGATTGTCGAACGTGATCTTGGCGATGCTCGTAGTGATTTGTCCGCTGACTGGCGATTCGGCATCGCTTACAATGCCGCTCAAAAATTGTGTTTTGTCCTGTTGCATGCATCCGGATATCGCGCAGAAAAAAATCTTCATCATTATCGAACAATTCAGGCTTTGCCGCTCATCCTTGGCGCTGAGCGTAAGGGGGACGCTGATTATCTTGATGCTTGTAGGGTCAAACGTAATCAAGCTGAGTATGACAGGGTTGGTGTGGTCAGCGATAGTGAAGCAGAGGAACTTATTGCGTTCGTCAAAGAATTCCGCAGGGATGTAATCAGGTGGTTGAAGGTTGAACATCCAGCACTATGTTGAGTGCTGCAGTTTCTCGTCTCGCGCAGAGAGCGCAGCGAACGGGCGTGAGAAAGTTCTGTTTTTTGCCTTAATCAGCGATAAGCGGCGTCAATTGGCGGCTAAATAATTAAATTCATTGAAGTGGGGGGGCACAATGCAGATAATCCACCATGGTGGGTAGAATCGTTATGATTGGTTTAATTTGTTATGATTGGTTGCAATAGTTCAATTCATTAAATTCGTTTGAAATTAAAAATCGGAGGGGATTTTGAAGATTATTAGCCATGGCGGTAAAGATACCGTCACCGGTTCCTGTCATGAACTCCGCCTGCCGGACGGTTCCGGCATTCTCATCGACTGCGGTCTGACCCAGGGGCGTGACCAATCATCACCTGAAATCTACTTTCCGGTTGAGCACATCAAAGCCCTCATTCTGACCCATATCCATCTTGACCATTGCGGTCGTATCCCTTATCTGCTGGCAGCCGGGTTTAAAGGACCGCTCTATTGCAGTGAACCTTCCGCTAAACTCCTCCCTTTGATGCTGGAGGATTCAATCAAGTTGGCAGTGACGCGTGACGAGAGACGCGTTAATCAAATTCTAAAAGAGGTGGAGAAGAGGGTCATCGCAGTTCCTTACGGAACCTGGATGACAGTGGGCAGTTGTCAGTTGGCAGATCGCAGTAAAATCCTTGATCAAAACGCTAAGCTTAAAACTGACAACTGTAAACTGTCTACTGATAACTCTTTGCAGTTTAAACTGCAAAGTGCCGGTCACATCCTCGGTTCTGCTTACGTTGAAATCGAGAGTCGTCAGATGTCAGTTGTCAGTCGGCAGATGGAAAAGCAAAGAATCGTGTTCTCCGGCGACCTGGGTGCTCCGTTCTCGCCGCTGCTGCCGGCTCCGAAGTCGCCATACCGTGCTGATGTCCTCGTCCTCGAGTCGACCTATGGCGACCGGTTGCATGCAGGGCGGAAGGAACGGCGGGCAACATTGCGGCGGATCATTGAACGGGCGTTATCTGATCGAGGTGTGGTCCTGATTCCTTCTTTTGCTCTCGGGCGGACCCAGGAGCTGCTGTACGAGCTCGAAGAGATTGTCCATCGCAACCGAACACGATTTGCTGCGAAGAATCTGCCCTGGGAAGAGCTCGAGATCATCGTCGATTCACCATTGGCTAATCGCTTTACCGAAGTGTTTCGCGACCTGAAGGCGTACTGGGATGCCGAGGCGAAGCGGAAGGTAACCTCCGGCCGGCATCCACTGAGCTTTGAACAGATGACCACCATCGCCTCACACCAGGACCATCTGCATGCGGTGCAGTATCTGAAAAAGAAAGCCCGGCCCTGTATCGTCATCGCCAGCTCCGGGATGTTCAGCGGCGGCCGGATCGTTAACTACCTGAAAGAGCTGCTGCCGGATCAGCGCACCGATGTTTTGTTCGTCGGCTACCAGGCAGCCGGAACTCCGGGTCAGGATATCCAGAGGTATGGCCCGCGCGGCGGGTATGTTGTCCTTGATGGCCGGAAGATCGACATCAAGGCCGGGGTGCATACGATCAGTGGCTATTCGGCGCACGCCGATCAGCAAAACCTGGTCAATTTCGTCAAGCGGATGCGGATCCAACCGCAAGAGATCCATCTGGTGCATGGGGAACAGGCAGCAAGGGAAGCTTTAAGCCGTAAGCTGGAAGATGAACTACCGGGAGCAAAGATCATTATTTAGACATCGAAATATACAACACAGGGACTGTCCCCGGATGGGGGCTGTCCCTAAATAAAGGCGGCTCGCGCAGAGGGCGCAGAGACCGCAGAGAAGATCAATATCAAAGAATATGGTTTTGTTTAAAATCAAAAGAACTGTTTTGGGATTTTCCTCTGTGCCCTCTGCGTCCTCGAGTGAGTGAAACGAACGGGCGTGATAAAGGTTGAAGGTTGTTGTTGAACCAAAGACTTAATTGGCCGCGA
>PKUH01000013.1 GCA_002869615.1 Desulfuromonas sp.
CCGTTGTTGCCGCCGGTCATCTGGTTTTTGATCAAGGTTCTTGCTGTCTCATTTGTCTTTATCTGGATCCGGGGGACAATGCCCCGTTTCCGTTATGATCAGCTGATGCATTTCGGCTGGAAGATCCTGATGCCGCTGGCTCTGCTCAATGTTATTATTACCGGCGGTATCATGGTCTGGCTCAATGGAGGTTGATGGTGGCGAGAAATCTCTGGCGTGACATAAGGGGGACCCTGGAGCCGTTTTGGGTAACCTTGCGCTATCTCTTCAAAAAGCCGGCTACGATCCAGTATCCGGAAGAGAAGCGGACACCATTTCCGCGCTACCGGGCCCGCATCGTTCTGACCCGGGATCCGGACGGGGCCGAGCGTTGCGTCGCCTGCTACCTCTGTTCGGCGGCCTGCCCGGTTGATTGTATTTCGATGCAGGCAACCGGGGATGAAAACGGTCGTCGCTATGCCGCCTGGTTCCGGATCAACTTCTCCCGCTGTATTTTCTGCGGACTCTGTGCCGAAGCCTGCCCGACCCTGGCGATCCAGATGAGTGCCGATTACGAAATCTGCAACCGTGATCCGCTCAAGCTGGTTTACGAGAAAGAAGATTTGCTGATCGCCGACGGCGGCAAGGACAGCGAATACAATTTTTATCGGCATAGTGGTATCGGCGTCGTCAACCGACGTGGCGGAAATGACGATGAAAACGAACCGGAGGATGTGAAAAGTTTATTGCCTTGAAATCTTTACCACGGAGACGTTGAGACACGGAGTAAAGACAATTTGTTTTGTATTTAAAAATCTAACAAATGATGGTTCTCCGGGACTCTGTGCCCCGGTGCAAGAGAATTGAAGTTATGGCTACTGTTCTGTTCTACATACTGAGCGCTGTTGCCCTGCTCGCAACCCTCGGCTGCGTGACCCGGCGCAACCCGGTGCACGCCGTGATTTTCCTGGTTAATGCCTTCTTTGCGCTGGCAATGATTTTTTACCTGCTCGGTGCCCCGCTGGTTGCCGCCTGGGAGGTCATCATCTATGCCGGGGCGATCATGGTGCTGTTCATGTTTATTATCATGATGCTTGAGCTGGCGCCTTCGGAGGAGACACCGGGCATCGACTGGGCCGTTCTGATCCCGGTTGTTCTGCTTTCGCTTGTTCTGCTCGGGACGACCTTCGCGATTATATCGTTTGATCCGGGGAGTAGCGACGGCATACCGAGTTATTATGCCTCGCCGAGAACCTTCGGTTATACCCTGTTCAAGGAGTATGCCCTGGCCGTTGAAGTGGTCTCCTTCCAGTTGCTTTTTGCCGCGGTCGGAGCTTTCTATGTCGGTCGGGCCGGCAAGCGGAGTTGGAGGTGGACGTGGAAACGATGATCGTTCCAATCTCCCATGTTCTGATGGTCGCTTCAGCGCTGTTCCTGATGGGGCTCGGCTGTACGCTGGCCCGCCGCAACCTGATCATGATCCTGATCGGCATTGAGATCATGCTGAATGCGGTCGGGCTGGTTCTGGTTGGCGCCTCGGCTCTCTGGCAGCAGGTTGACGGCCAGATATTTGTTATTTTCCTGATGGCGATGACCGCCGCTGAAGTCGGGATTTCCCTGGCGATGGTTGTTTACCTGCGACGGCGCAAGGGGACGATCAATGCCAATGCTTTTGACGGGATGAAGGGATGAACGAAAAACTTCTTTTTCTCATAATCCTTTTGCCGCTCATCTGTGGTGTGTTCAACGCTATCTTTGGCATGCGGGCACCGCGACTTTTTGCCGAAACTCTCGCCGTGTTCGGGGTTGCGACATCGACCCTGGTGACGGTGCTGTTGTGGTCTTATGCCGAGGGTGATGGCAGTCGGGCGACTCTTTATACCTGGTTTTCGAGTGGCGACCTCGAGGTGCCGGTTGCCATCCTGTTCGATAAACTGTCGGCACCGATGACCCTGATGGTGACCGGTGTTTCAACCCTGATCCACCTTTATGCCGTCGGCTACATGGCAGAGGAAGAGGATTACGCCCGGTTCTTTACCCTGCTTAATCTCTTTGTTTTTGCCATGTTGCTGATCGTTCTCTCGGATAACCTGCTTCTGACCTTCCTCGGTTGGGAGGGGGTCGGTTTCTGTTCCTACGGACTGATCGGCTTCTGGTACGGCAAGGGTGAAAACGCCGATGCCGGCCGCAAGGCCTTTCTCGTGACCCGCGTCGGCGATGTCTTTTTCGGTATCGCCATGCTCTGGCTCTTTGCCCTGACCGGAACCCTGTCGATTACCGAGATCAACAGCCAGGCGGCTGCTCTGGCGCCGCCTGTCGTCACCGGGCTGACTCTGCTGTTGCTGCTCGGCGCCAGCGGCAAGTCGGCCCAGTTGCCACTGATGACCTGGCTGGCCGATGCCATGGCCGGCCCGACTCCGGTCTCGGCGCTGATTCATGCAGCAACCATGGTCACGGCCGGGGTTTATCTTCTCTGCCGACTTTTCCCGCTGGTTTCCCTGTCGCCGGTCGGCATGATGGCGATTGCGACGGTCGGCGCCCTGACCGCTTTTTACGCGGCGACCTGCGCCCTGGCCCAGCGCGAAATAAAGCGAGTTCTCGCCTATTCGACGATGAGCCAGGTCGGATACATGTTCCTCGCCGTCGGTGCCGGATCGGTGGCCGGGGCGATGTTCCATCTGCTGACCCATGCGTTTTTCAAGGCGTTGCTCTTCATGGCTGCCGGCTGCGTTATTCATCTTTGTCGTGAGGAGAATTACATTTTCAGAATGGGAGGCGTCGCCCGGCGGGCCCCTTTTGTTTTCTCAATGTTTGTCGCCGGTGCTCTTTGTCTGGCCGGCGTGCCGATGACCGGCGGCTTCTATTCCAAGGATGCGATCCTGCTGGCGGTCTTCGCCCAGCCCGGTATCTATTTCCAGGGACTGTGGCTGCTGGCAAGCCTGACGGCGCTGCTGACAGCGGTCTATACCTTCCGGCTGCTCTACCTTGTTTTTGCCGGTGAGCCGCGCGGCGAGGAGGGACATGCTCCCGGCATCATGATGCTCTGGCCGTTGTTGCCTCTGGCCCTGCTCGGTCTCGGCGGCGGGATTCTTAATCTGCCTGAACTGATCGGTGGCAATAACTGGTTAATTGACTATCTCGGGGTTCGGGCCGGCGTGGTTCCGCTTGTCAGTCATGCCGCCGAATGGAGTCTCTGGGGGCTGGCGACGGGGCTGGTGATTATCGGCTGGTTGATCGCCTGGAAAAAATATCGACCGGCACCGGTGGCCGGAGATGGTCTCATTGGCGGATTCCTGTTATCCGGCTGGCAGGCTGATCGACTGGTCAACCTGATCATTCTGAAACCGTTTGCGTCGATCTGCCGGTTCTGTTTCTATGGCCTCGACCTGACCGTAATCGATGGCTTTCTCGAGGGGCTGGCGGATCGGAGCAAGGCAATTGCCGAACGGGTACGGCCGACGACAACCGGTCGCCTGTCGACCTATCTCGGGGCTTTCGCCTGGGGGCTTCTTGCCCTTCTCGGGTGGTGCCTGTGGCGGCTTGTTTCGCTGTAAATTTTTGAGAGGATTATGGATACTGCCGTAGTGACATATCCCGGGTTCCCCTGGCTGACTCTGCTTCTGGTCCTGCCACTGCTCGGTTCATTAATCTGCTGGTTGCATCGCAAGCAGCCGGAGGAGTGCCGCTGGTATGCCCTGGCGGCGACCCTGGCGGTTTTTGTGCTGAGCGTCTGGATGTTCGTGACCGCACCGGAGAGCGGGCAGCGCTGGTTCCTCTACGAGGACTTTGCCTGGATTGATCGCTTTGGCGTGCGCTTTACTCTCGGACTCGATGGCTTATCTTTGCTGATGATTGTCCTGACCGCTTTCCTGCAGGTGATTGGCGTTATTATCTCGTGGCCGGTCAAAAAACATGCGCCACTCTTTTTTATTCTCCTGATGGTTATGGAGTCAGGGATTTTCGGTGTTTTTCTGGCGCTTGATCTGGTTCTCTTCTATATCTTCTGGGAAGTGATGCTGATCCCGATGTTTCTGCTGATCGGCATCTGGGGCGGCAAGCGCCGCGTCTATGCTTCGGTCAAGTTTTTCCTCTATACGCTTGCCGGCTCATTGCTGATGTTGCTCGGTATCCTGGCGCTCTACTGGATCCATGGGCAACAGACCGGCGAGTATACCTTCGCCCTCTCAGCTCTGCGTCAGACCGATTTGACTGAGACCGCATCGTTCTGGCTGTATGGATCGTTTTTGATCGCTTTTATCATCAAGGTGCCGCTCTTCCCGTTCCATACCTGGCTGCCGGATGCCCATACCGAAGCACCGACCGCCGGTTCGCTCGATCTGGCCGGCCTGCTGCTGAAGACAGGGGCCTATGCCCTGATCCGCTTCGGGTTCACGCTCTTTCCGGAGATGGCGAAAAAATCGTTGCCGCTGCTGGCGGCCCTGGCTTTGATCGGTCTTTTTCACGCCGCCTGGGTCGCATATCTGCAGAAGGACGCCAAGCGGCTCATTGCCTACTCGTCAATCTCGCATCTCGGGCTCGTCATTATCGGTTTTGCTGCCTGGAATGTTACGGCCCTTGAAGGGAGCATCCTGTTGATGGTGGCGCACGGCATAGCAACCGGCGGACTGTTCGTGCTGATCGCGATGCTTGAGGCGCGGACATCGACCCGGAATCTTGATGAACTCGGCGGTCTCTGGCATTGCGCGCCGGTGCTGTCGGCGTTTCTCCTTGTTTTTGCGCTTGCCTCGCTCGGCCTGCCTGGCCTCGGCAACTTTTCCGGCGAGATTCTGGTACTGATCGGCACCTTCAAGGTCCAGCCGCTCTGGGCGGTGCTGGCGATTATCGGGGTGGTTTTTTCGGCGGCCTACATGCTCCGGCTGCTGCGCCACACGATCTGGGGACCGCAGGGCAAGCTGGCGGTCTGTCATGACCTGACTGCTCGCGAGTACCTGGTGCTGGTGCCGATGGCTGTCGTGCTGATCTGGATCGGTCTTTATCCGGCCACCTTCCTTGATCCGCTCCAGCAGTCGGTCGCCTATCTGCTGAACGAACCGGTGGTTGCGCAGTTGGCCGGAGGTGCTCAATGACCTATCCGGAACTTGTCGCCTTGCTGCCGGTCCTGATCCTTGTTTTCGGCGCCCTTGTTGTCCTGCTCGCCGGGGCCTGGTATGCGCACTGGCAAAACCTGATATTAGGCGGGATCGGGTGCGCTCTGCTGGCGGCGTTGACTGCCATGTTCTGTCCGGCACCGGTTGTCGAAGTGGCAAATCTTTATGGCGCCGGCGCCTATGCCCGATTTTTTACCGCCCTCTGGTCACTGCTGGCGGCCCTGGTCCTGTTGCTCTCTGTCCGTTATGGTGAAGAGCGGCAGTTTGATGGCGGCGTTTACGCGGCTCTGACCCTGTTCGCAGCGGCCGGCATGTCACTCCTTTCGGCCGCAACGTCACTGATCGGACTTTTCCTCGGGCTCGAGGCTTATACGCTGGTTCTCTATATCCTGATCGCTTTCGACCGTGAGTCTTCCTTTGCCGCCGAAGCCGGTCTCAAATATCTGGTGCTTGGCGCTGTTGCCACCGGTTTCATGGCATTCGGCATCGCTCTGATTTACCTCGGAGCAGGAACCTTTCATCTGCCGGAAGCGTTTACCGCGGCCGTGGTCGATGGTCATCTACGACCCTATACCCTGTTCGGCTGGGTCATGCTGCTGGCTGCGGTCGGCTTCAAGATCTCGTTGGTGCCGTTCCATCTCTGGACACCCGACGTTTACCAGGGGGCGCCGGCTCCGGTCGGCGGATTGCTTGCCACCGGTTCAAAAGGGGCCGTGGTGGCGGCATTGGCGGCTCTCTATTTTGCCAATGGAGCGGCTGTTGCCGATATTACAAGCCTGCTCTGGTTGCTCGCCGCAGTGACGATGCTGGTTGGAACATTTCAGGCGCTGGCCCAGCGTAATCTGAAGCGGATGCTCGCATTTTCTTCGGTTGTACATATGGGCTACCTGTTGATCGGTTTGCTGGCCGGTGGCGATGCAGGCTTCAGTGCCATCGTTTTCTATATCGTCGTCTATACCTTTGCCACTCTCGGCAGCTTTGCCGTTATAGCTTCCTTGTCACATGCCGGCGGCGAACCGCAGGAGGACCAGGACATTCAGGGCCTCGGTTATCGCTATGCCTTCCGTGGAGCCCTGCTCGCCATTTTTCTTGTTTCGCTCGCCGGGCTGCCACCGACAGCAGGTTTTATCGGGAAATTCGGCCTTTTTGCTGCAGCGATTAAAGGTGGCCAGTTGAGCATTGCCCTGATCGGTATCTTTGCATCATTGGTTTCAGTCTACTATTACCTGCGGATTGTGATCGTGATGTATATGGCCAAGGTCGAGCCACAGCATGCCCTGCATCCGGGTCACCGGGCAGAATATGCAGTTCTGCTGGCCTGCATGGTTGTCGTCATGCTGCTCGGCGTATTTCCCGGGCCACTGCTTGATCTGGCTGCATTTATAGCGCATTAGAGCAAACAGATTTCTTGACTAAAGGTTAGGGACAGGGTAACTATATTATATTCATAACTGATTGCATCTCCGAAAGGGCAATGTCGGGTACCGACAGCGCAAAGCCACGGATTCTTGGGGGGAAGAAGAGCCGGGTTGTCGAAGGGATGGTTGTTGCGCTGCTATCCTCTCCGGATGTGCAGCGTTTTTTGTTGTTAGGGGGGTGAAGATAGAAATGGAAACGCATCCAAAAGCGCTTGTCATAGATGATAGTGAACATGTTTTGACTTACCTTTCGGTCTGCCTCGATCGGATGAATTTCGATGTTTATCCGATTCAGCACGGGGTCAACGCCCTGAATCTTATCGAAGTCTTTAATCCCGAAATATTCTTTCTCGATGTTGAGCTGCCGGTGATCAATGGTTTTGAGCTGTTGCGGCATATCCGTGACCGCGACGAGTTTCAGGATACTCCGGTTATCATGATGTCATCAGACCGGAATTGCGCCCGCGAATGCCTGAGTCGCGGCGCCGACTTTTTTCTGGAGAAACCGATAGCGGTTGACCAGTTACACAAGGCCGCGGCTCTCTGCTACCAGAAGCGCAAGATTCCAAGGAAAAATTTACGGGCGCCGATCAATCGTCCGGTAACCCTCTATTTTGAGGACAAATATTACACCTGCCAGGCGATTACCCTGTCGGAAGGGGGGATCTATATCCGGCGGGTGACGCCGTTACCGGTTGGAACATCCGTTGAAATAGAGTTGAATGATGTGTCAGGCGAGCAGCTCCGCTTGCGCGGAGAAGTGCTGTATGTCCGGAGCATAGGCGGACGGCGGTTCTCGATACCGCCCGGCATGGCGATCCAGTTTGCCAATATCTCATCCGAGGAATCGGGAAAGGTCAGGGGAATGGTTGTTAACCTTTTGGCCGGAGACATCTTAAGTGAACAGGTTGAACCGGTATTGACCGTCCAGTAGCAGATTATATTTCATTTTTTTTGATTTCATATTATTGTATTGTTGTTGTGCTGAAATGTTTTGTTAAAGGAGGCAAGCTTGAGTGATCGTCCCACGGCTGTAATTGTCGATGACAGCGAAATGTTCCTGATGTATTTTGCCGTGTTCCTGAACCGGCTCAATATTGATGTCCTGCCGGTTCGAAGCGCCGAAGAAGCCTACAATCTCTCCCGTGTTGTCAAGCCGGACCTGATTACACTTGATCTTCATTTTCCGTAAGAAGACGGTTGCGATACGCTCAAGCAGATTCGTCAGGATCGCGATATTTCCGAAACTCCGGTGATTATCGTTTCCGGTAAATCCGAGCGCTTTGCCGAGTGCGAGGCGGCCGGAGCCACAGCCTGCGTTAACAAACCGATCAATATCAACTCGATTAACGAAGACCTCGAAAAGTGCCGACTTCACTCCGGCGGCCGGCGCCGTTTCCTGCGCGCGCCGATTAACAAAACGGTCCGTTTCTCGATCTTTGGCAAGACAGCCGAATTCCAGGCGATCAATCTCTCCGAAGGCGGGATTTATCTGCGAACTCTCGAGCCGCTTCATCCCGGGATGTTCGTCAATGTCGAGCTGCCATGTGCGGACGGCGAGATGCTCGAGCTGCCGGGTGAAATCATCTATACCAAGGGGATCGATAAGGGACGCTTCATGATCCCTCCCGGCATGGCGATCCGGTTTGATGATTATGATGAGGAGATCGGCGCCAAGTTGAAGGAAGAAGTGACCGGCCTGCTCGTCGGAGATATTGTCACCGAACAGCAGGAAGAAGTGATCAAGCCGCAATAGTACTTCCAGGCACCGTTAACATAAAAAGGGGCTGATTTATCAGCCCCTTTTCGTTTTCAAAGCCACTCGATTTTACATTTCAAGAAGCATCTCTTCCGGATCCTCAATGTACTCCTTGATCAGTTTGAGAAAACTGACCGCTTCTTTGCCGTCGATAATCCGGTGGTCATAGCTCAAAGCGAGATTCATCATCGGCCGGATGGCAATTTCGTCATCAACGACAACTGCCTGCTTCCGGATTGCATGCATGCCGAGGACGCCGCTCTGTGGCGGATTGAGAATCGGCGTGCTGAGAACCGAGCCGTAAACGCCGCCGTTACTGATAGTGAAAGTACCGCCTTCGAGATCGGAGAGATCGAGCTTGCCGTTATTGGCCCGGTCTGAAAAGTTGGCAATCGTCTGCTCGATCTCGGCAAAGTGCAGTTGATCGGCATCCCGGATGACCGGAACGACGAGCCCGCGTTCGGTCCCGATCGCTACTCCGACATGATAATAGTTGTGATAGACGATATCATCACCGTCGATGCTGGCATTGACCAGCGGATACTCCTTGAGGGCTTCGACCGCCGCCTTGATAAAGAACGACATGAAGCCGAGCTTGACGTTATGTTTCTTATTGAAATGATCCTGATGCTTCTTGCGCAAGGCAATCACCCGCGACATGTCGGCCTCATTGAAGGTTGTCAGCATCGCCGTCTGTTGTCGGGCGGCAAGCAGCCGCTCGGCGATTTTCTTCCGGATCGGTGCCATCGGCTTGCGTTCGACCGGGCCGTAATCTCGAACCGGTATTGACTTGGCCGGTGACGGGGTTGAAGCCGGTGCGGTCGATTGCGGCGAGGGCTTCGGTGCCTCTTTTGCCGCAGACTCTTCGGCCGGCGCCGGTGCCTCATGCTTCTCCTTTTTCACCGGGGCTTCTTCCGCCTGTCCGTCGGAATCGGCCGCGGTTTCTTCTGCTTGTTCATCGGAATCAGAGGAGTCGGCCGGGGCGGTATCGCTCTCTTCAAGGGTTGCGATCACCTCACCGATCGGAACCGTCGCACCTTCCTCGGCCTTGATGTGCAGAACCCCGTCCGCTTCGGCGTTGAGCTCCAGTGAAATTTTATCGGTCTCGAGTTCGCAGATCACTTCATCACGGCTCACCGTGTCACCATCACTCTTATGCCATTTGGCGATGACCGCTTCAAAAACCGATTCACCAATTTCCGGTATTTTAATATCCATCAGTCTCTCCGTTCCAGGTTCCGATTAAAGCTTCAGCGCCTCTTCAACCAGGCGTTTCTGTTCGAGGTTGTGCAGCCGATGCGAGCCGACAGCTGTTGCAGCTGCCGCCGCCCGGCCGATGTAGCGGATGTTGCGGTCGGCCAGCTTGCGCAACTGCGGCTCAATATGTGACCAGGCCCCACTGTTGGCCGGTTCCTCCTGGGCCCAGCAGATCTCGACATCCTCCGGGTACTCTTTGAGGATCGCTGTGATTTTGTCAGTGCGCAGAGGATACAGTTGTTCGATCCGGACAAGGGCAATTTTTGCGGCTTTTCTTCCGGTCCGTTGCCGCAACAGGTCATAATAGATCTTGCCGCTGCAGAAGATGATCCGCTTGCACTTGGCGGGGGGGAGGTCGTCACTAATGACCTCCTGAAAGGATCCCTTTTCGAGTTCGTCGAGCAAGGATCGGCAATCGGGGTGCCGCAACAGGCTTTTGGGGGTGAAGACGATCAGCGGCCGGCGGAATGGCAGTTTAGCCTGGCGCCGCAGGAGGTGGAAGTGCTGGGCCGGGGTCGTCGGGTTGACGACGAACATGTTGTTGCCGGCGCAGAGCTGCAGGTAGCGTTCTATGCGGGCGCTCGAATGTTCTGCGCCTTGTCCCTCGTAGCCGTGCGGCAGAAACATCGTAATGCCGCTGGTGCGGTCCCATTTCGAACCGCTGCTGGCGATAAACTGGTCGATGATGACCTGGGCGCCGTTGGCAAAATCACCAAACTGGGCTTCCCAGATGGTCAGCCCGCCCGGATGTTCAAGCGAGTAGCCATATTCGAATCCAAGGACAGCCGCCTCCGACAGAGAGCTGTCGAAAACATTGAAACGGGCCGGCTCGCTTGTGACTGATGCAAGCGGTGTGTACGGCTTGCCGGTCGTTGAGTCGTATATTGTGGCGTGGCGGTGGTTGAAGGTGCCGCGCCGCGAATCCTGTCCCGATATGCGGATCGGATGGCCCTCGTTGAGTAGTGTCGCGTAGGCGAGGTTTTCGGTGGTTCCCCAGTCGAGGAGGTCCCGGTCGCGGACCGAGTCAAGACGTTTTTCGAGCAGCTTGGCGATCTTCGGGTGCGGATTGAAATCATCCGGCAAGCTGGCCATTTGTCCGGCCAGGTCGGTGATTGTGTCAGCGGCAACTCCGGTTTCAAGGTCCGGTTCCGAATACTCCCGATCGAGTCCGGTCCATTTTCCGTGGAACCCGATGTCCGACTCGGGCTCGACGACCTTCTCCAGTGCCCGTTCCAGTCCGACCACGATGCGATCGGCGATTTTTTCGAGCTCGTCGGCGGTGGCAACACCTTCGGCGATCAACTTCTCGCCGTAGACCTTGAAAACTCCCGGCCGCTGTCGAATTTTTTCATACATCAGTGGTTGGGTGAAGCTCGGTTCGTCCCCTTCGTTGTGCCCGTGCTTGCGGTAACAGATCAATTCAAGGATGGCATCCTTGCCGAATTTCTGTCGATACTCAAGGGCAAGTGAAGCCGCCCAGATCGCCGCCTCCGGGTCTTCGCCGTGAATATGAAAGATCGGTACCATCAGCATCTTGGTAATGTCGGTGGCATAGAGGGTCGAACGGGAGTCAGCCGGAACGGTGGTAAAGCCGATCTGGTTGTTGAGTATGATATGCAGCGTCCCCCGGGTACCGTAGCCTTCAAGTTGAGCCAGGTTAAGGGTTTCGGGGACAATACCCTGTCCGGCAAAGGCGGCGTCACCATGAATAAGAACCGGCAGGACCTTGTTGGCCTCTTGGGGGCTGTAATTTTCCTGACGGCCGCGAGCCTTGCCCTCGACGACCGGGTCGACCGCTTCAAGGTGGCTCGGGTTGTGGGCCATGGTCAAGTGGATCTGGTTGCCATCCGGCCCCTTGAGGTCGGCAGAAAATCCCTTGTGATACTTGACGTCGCCGTCGCCGACAAAATCGAACTCGGCGTTATCCTTGAACTCCGAGAAGATGTTTTCAGGCGGTTTCTGGAAAACATTAGCGAGAATGTTGAGACGACCACGATGGGCCATGCCGAGAACGATATCCCTGATTCCCTCGTGTCGTGCCTTGCCAACCAGGTTCTCCAAAACCGCTATGATTGTTTCCCCGCCTTCAAGGGAGAATCGCTTCTGGCCGAGAAATTTCTTGTGCAGAAAGGCTTCAAACAGAGTCGCTTCAAGAATCTTGCGATAGATCTGGAGTTTGGTCTCGTCTGAGAAGCGGGGCCGGTTCAGGCACGATTCCATCCTGTTTTTAAGCCATTGCCGTTCCTCGTTATCCTGGATGTGCATGAATTCGACACCAATGCTCCGGCAGTAGGTGTCGCGCATAACGTCAATGATCTCGCGCAGGGTGGCACTCGGCCTGATGAAGCGCCGGGTATGAAACACCGTATCAAGGTCGTCTTCGGTCAGATCGAATGCATCAAGACTCAATTGCGTATGTTCGAGCAGGCATGGGGATAGGGGGTCGGTACAGGCAAGGAGGTGGCCGATGTCGCGATACCGATAGATTAATGACTGTACGGCTGAAGATTTGACGGACATCTCCGGCGAGAGGCCGGTCGAGCCGGTTTCATCGGCTTGCCCGAGAGCAAACCCTTCGAAATAGGCCCGCCAGGTCGCCGGAACCTGGTCAGGGGATTCTTCCCAGAGCCGATACAGGTTTTCTATCCAGGCCGGGCTGTAATGTGCGTTGTCGCTCATGTTGTCCTGAAAAAGTTTATAACAGTACGATTTAATTGATAATTTAAGGCTAAATTATAACAGGGTGCCGGCCTGATGCAATCGTCAAACAGCAAACAAAGCGGTCTCTTGTCCGGGACAATAATATCTCCCGGTCTTTCAGCTCCTGTTGAACTCAACCTTGACATCTTGCCGGTGCGCCGGATCGATCTGCCACAGTGTGCGGCCACCGAAATTGAAGAGCCGGGCGACGAGGACATCGGGGAACTGTTCAATCCGGATGTTGTAGATGTTGACCGAATCATTGAACAGTTCGCGGCGGTCGGCAATCTGGTTTTCGATTTCGGTGATGCGCGCACCGAGCTGGCGAAATGACTTGTCAGCTTTGAGGTCGGGGTAGCGTTCAACGACCATAAACAGGGAGCGCAGGGTGTCGGTCAGCATGTTTTCGGCCTGCATCTGCTGTTTCTCAGTGCGCGCCGAAGTGACCTGCGACCGGGCCTTGATCACCGCCTCAAGGGTTTTCTGCTCATGCTGCATGTAGCCTTCACAGACCTTGATCAGCTTTGGTAATTCATCGAAGCGTTGTTTGAGCAGAACGTCGATATTGCTCCAGGATTTATCGATGTTGTTTTTCAGGCGGACCAGACCATTATAAACAACAATGACATAAAGAATCAGAGCGGTCAGGATGAAAAACAGAACTCCGAGAACAATCCAGGCGGGGCTGATATCCATAATTATCTCCTTGTTTTAGTGAAAACCGAAATAACTCAAAAGACTATACAGGGCCCAGCCGCCGAGGGCCAGCGAGCCGGACATTTACAGGATACTGAACAGTCCGTAATTGCGGGTCAGGTGCGCTTCCGATCTGGTTGCGGCAATAACAAAAGGGTGGGTGCGTTGGGATTAGTGTCCAATGACGATCGCATCCTCCTGCTTGGCGGCCTCTTGTCTGGTTGCGAGTTGTTCGCGGAGCACCTGATCCTCGACATCATCCCTGGCCTGTTGCCATTCATCGGCGTCGATCTGACCATCGCCATCGACATCGTACTTCTGCATGGCGGCCCGGTCAAGCTTGAGATTACGGAGTTTTTCAATCTTGAGCTCATTGAGTGACTTCCGTTTCTGCTTTTGCAACCTGGCGTCACCGAGAATGTAGAGGAACGCTCCTTCGTGGATAACCTCTTCGACCCATTTTTCATTGCTGTCGTAACTGCTGCCGCCACCGAGCAGGATGTTGCCCTGGCCGGGTGAGCCTTCCTGCCGGGTGCCGGCTCGCACCGAAGCACGATCCGGGTCGACGGTCACACGTCCGGTTTGGTCTTCGACATAGAACGGGACATGGCCGCTGCTGGTATCACTTTTGAGCCGCCAGGTGCCCTGGTTTTTGCCGTGTTGTTCGCGACGATAGGTGCGCAGACGGTAGTAGACGCAAGGTGTCGAGGTCATTGGTGCGACCAGGGCATATTTGCGTCGGGCGTAGCCATGAATTTCGACCATCCCCATGGCCAGCGAACGGATCTTGCTGGTCGGAGTGTTTTCGATATGGCGTTTCAACAGGAAAAAGCTGAAACCGACCCAGAACAGAAGTACCGCTCCGGCCGCTTGAAAAAGGCCGAGGCGAAACCCGTATTGCAAAATCTGTCCCGGCAGGCGGTGCCCTGACGAAAAGGCGATAAATGATCCGATCAGAGCAAAAGCAGCGACATTCAGTAAAATTGCACGTAGCGGAAGTCGGCGCCCGGTCGGCTCCGGCGGCATCGGCAGGCTTCTGTCGATTTTCTCTTCCTGTTCCTTTTCGCCTGATTTCTCGGCAATCGACTGGTCGATTTCATCAATAACCTCGCCAATTCCGGGCATCTCATTGAGCGCGCCGGTGGTCGCCAGTTCGGGTCGGCCGAGCAGGGTCGCTGCGGCAACGGTGCCGGGGCTTGCTCCCTCTGGCGCGGCCGGAGTCTTTTTGTGAGGTTGTGGCTGCAGGGCGAGATCGGTCATCAGCCAGCCGAAACGGATAACCTGCTTCAGGTTCTCGATCTGCCAGTCACTGCCGTCGGCTTCTTTTTTCAGATGACAGCCGGGGAGTTGGGAGAGGCCGTAACCGGTGTGCAGAGTGAAATCCGGGAAATACTCTTCACAGACCTTCAGCAGGACCCCGATATTGCCGCGGGCGCTGAGGGTCGCCTGTTCGCCGAGGCCTGCGGGATCGAATTTTCCGGGCAGAACGCGGACAATGGTACTGACCTCTTTATCTGAAACCCGGTAAAGATCGAGGACCGGCTGTCCCATGAGAATCGCCCGTCGGGTCTCTTGTTCGTTGAGTCGGGCGTTGTCGGCCGTTCCCTGGTAGACATTCTGGACCATCATCCTTTTCAGCTGTTTGTCAACAACCGAACCGGAGATGTCGGCCAGGACTGCGATGACCTGAGCATTTCTGGTCATCGAAACGGCATCCTTTGGCGTTGTAAAGATAATTTCATCGTCCGTGATTTCAAGACTGCGCAGGCGCTGTGGACCGAAAAGGGGGCGTGAGGGTTGAATGATCCAGGTTTTGAGATTCTGTTGTTCAAGCAGGGCGGCTATCGGTTTCACTTTTCCCAGCGGGCCGCTGCCGAAGTGGGCCAGTCCGCCGCCGAGAATCTTCTGGCGGCAAGTATAAATGTCGATGCCGTGTTCGGCGGCCAGAATGCGCAAGGCTTTCTCGATGCCGTCATTGAGAGACGGTACCTGCTCGACAATCAGCGCCTGTTTTTTGTTTTCACTGTTCATGGTTGAATGTCAGGAATTGAGGTCCATTCAATCTAGCGCGAATCGGAAAATACATCAAGAAATTCAAGGCTTTTTGGCAATCCCGCGGATGACCGGAGCAACCAGGGAGACAGCGCCGTGCATGCTGTCGCGCTGCAGTTGGCGACAGTCGAACCCGGCATCATTCAACGTCGAGAACGTATCCCGGGTCAAATGGCAGTTGCCGGCACAGCATCGCCAGAACGGTTCAATCCGTCTCTGCCAGCGGTAAACACCGCTCCGGTTCGGGTCGACGACATGTTCGATCAGGATAAGAGAACCTCCCGGCCGGAGAACCCGGTACAGTTCTTCGAGGCTCCGCCCGGGTGAGCTGACTGAGCAGAGGACCAGCGTAGCGACGGCGTTGTCGAAGGCGTTGTCGGCAAAAGGGAGGTTTTCGGCAACGTTGTCATAAAGGCGCGAGGTAAGTCCCCGGCTGGCCAGTTTCTTTGCCAGGCGCTGGCGCATGTGATGGTCCGGCTCGGCCAGGACGTACTCAGTTATCGTTTCCGGGTAGTAGTCGAGGTTCGCACCAGTACCGGCGCCGATCTCAAGAACTGACCCGGACAGGTCCGCCAAAAGCTCCCGACGCCACGGGCCGAGACAGACCTTTTCCGTATGTTGCATGACGGTATCGTATAGTCTTGCGGTGCTCCAGGATAGAATTCCCATGACATGAG
Source organism: Desulfuromonas sp. (assembly GCA_002869615.1). Classification (NCBI taxonomy): domain Bacteria; kingdom Pseudomonadati; phylum Thermodesulfobacteriota; class Desulfuromonadia; order Desulfuromonadales; family Desulfuromonadaceae; genus Desulfuromonas; species Desulfuromonas sp. Next base: position 15,647 of record PKUH01000013.1, read on the forward strand.
TTTATCTCTGTTTCACAATGAGGTAAACTGCCGAATTGTCAACTTCTGGAGAAATGCTATGGCTCGCAAGCCGAAATTTAAAGAGATCGAGACCCGCTACCGCAAGGATCGGCAGAAAAATGTCATGGCCGTACCGGGTGTACATGATTTTGTTATCGTCCTTGATCACCTCAAGGCTGGGTTTAATGTCGCCAAAATCCTGCGTAGCGCCCAGGCCTTCGGTGCCGCTGAAATTCACCTGGTGAATATCGGGGTGTTCGATCCGGCCCCGGCCAAGGGGGCTTTACGGAAAGTGCCGGCAAAATTCATCGATACCTTTTGCGGGAGTTATGCTGACCTGAACGGACGGGGGTATACCTGTTATCTGCTGAGCGGAGACGGCGAGACGAGCCTGACCGAAATTGAATTACCACAAAAAAGCGCTTTCATTTTCGGCCATGAAGAATTCGGGTCGAGTTTTGAATGTAATGATTTTCCGGAGGTTAAAACCCTTAAAATTCCTCAGTATGGTGAAATGTAGAGCCTCAACGTCAGTAATGCGGCCTCGATTGTTATGTTCGAGTACGTGCGGCAGTGGGGCAGGGACAATTAGATCGATTGTTTGCCGGTCATCGACTCGATGTCAACTTTGAATACCAGCGTATTCTCGAGCGAACGGTATGGGTAATCGAAGCGGGTGTCTGAATAGTTTTTCATCAGGATATCAAGGGCATCCCGCTTCTGTTCCACCCCCTCGACAATTGCAATTTTGCCAAATCCGATCACGCTCTGATAGCGATTGCTCCAGTTGCAGCCCGAATCCTCGTTGCGCACGGTTCCGAGGTCAATGTCAAATTCGAAGCAGATGTTCGGATTCTTTTTCAGAATATCAACTTTTGTCCCTTCACGGGCCGAGTGAAAGTAGAGAGTCTTGTCCCGATAGCCGAAGTTGATCGGAATGATATAGGGCCGATCGTTGTGACTCAGACCGAGCCGGCAGACGCGACACTTGCGGATAACCTCTTCGATTTTTTCAAAATCGGTGATTTGTTTATCGTTTCTGCGCAAAGGGCTGTTTTCCTTTATTTCGGGTGACAAATGCCTCTGGAGCAAATCAGACCTTCATCCTCGATCGGCAGGTTGTCGAGAAAACGCTCAGCCTGGATCGCCGCCTTGCAGCCGGCACCGGCGGCGGTGATTGCCTGGCGGAAAAATGGGTCCATGACATCACCTGCCGCGAAGACGCCGGGGATGTTGGTTTCGGTGCCGCTGCGGGTTTTGAGATAACCGTCGTCGGTCATTTCCAGCTGGCCTTTGAATAACGAGGTGTTGGGAATATGGCCGATGGCGATGAACACCCCGTCACAGGGCAATTCTTCCTCGCGGCCATCCTCGACATGTTTCAGGCGGATGCCGGTGACGCCCTGCTCATCTTCCAGGATCTCCGCAACTTCACTGTTCCATTTGAACTCGATTGCCTTGTTTGACAGGGCCCGGTCGGCCAGCACCGGAGTTGCGCGAAGGGTGTCACGACGGTGAACCATCGTCACCTTGCGGGCAAAGCGGGTCAAAAATACCGCCTCTTCAACCGCACTGTCGCCGCCACCGACCATGACGATATCCTTGTCGCGATAAAAAAAGCCATCGCAGGTTGCACAGACCGATACGCCGCGACCGTAGAGTTTTTCTTCGTTCGGCAAACCGAGCAGTCGGGGGGAGGCCCCGGTAGAAATAATCAGGGTCAGGCAGCGATACAGGTCATCGCCGATCCAGATGCGGAACGGCCGCTCCTGAAGCTCGACCCGGGTCACTTCGCCGGTTATAAATTGGGTGCCGAAGCGGCTCGCCTGTTTCTCCATTTCACTCATCAGGGTCGGCCCGTCGATCCCTTCACTGAAGCCGGGGAAGTTTTCGACGTCGGTCGTCGTGGTTAATTGTCCCCCTGCCTGCATCCCTTGGATGACCAGCGGGCAGCACCGGCTCCGCGCAGCGTAGATCGCTGCGGTTAAACCGGCCGGGCCGGAGCCGAGAATGATCGTTTCGTAAATGGCATCAGTTGTTGTCGCCATGAGCAGCCTCCTGTAGCTGTTTCTCCGCATGATAACTTGAGCGGACCAGCGGTCCGGCTTCAACGTGGGCAAATCCGAGCTTGTCGGCCAGACGCTTCAGTTCCAGGAACTCCTGTGGAGTTACATAGCGCGCCACCGGCAGATGGTTTCGGGTCGGTGCGAGATACTGGCCCAGAGTCAGCATTGAGCAACCGGTCGTGTGCAGGTCATGCAGAGTCTGTTCGACCTCGGGCAACGTTTCACCCATCCCCAGCATCAGGCCCGATTTTGTCGGAATATGCGGAGCGATTTCACCGGCATTGCGTAGCAGGTAGAGGGATCGGTTGTAGTCTGCCCCCTGGCGGGCCTTTTCGTAAAGCCGGGGCACTGTTTCGAGGTTATGGCCAAGGATATCGGGGCCGGCCGCAAGGATTTCTGCCAGAGCCGCCCGGTTGCCCTGAAGATCGGGGATCAGTAACTCGATTTTGCAGTCCGGAGCCATGTCGTGGATAGCGCTGACCAGGTCACAAAACTGTCGGGCACCACCATCGTCGAGGTCATCCCGGGTGACCGATGTGACAACGGCATGCTGCAGCTTCAGCTCGGCAATGGCACTGGCGACTTTTTTTGCCTCGTCCGGATCCGGCGGCAGCAGGTCGTTGTGCGCAACATTGCAGAAACCGCAATTGCGGCTGCAGCGATCACCGAGAATCATGAAGGTCGCGGTTCCGTTGCCCCAGCATTCACCCTGATTCGGGCAGGCGGCACTGCGGCAGACGGTATTCAGCCCCTGTTCACGATGGTAGCGGTCGATGCGTTTATATCCGGCGCCGCCCGGAACCTTGACCTTAAGCCAATCCGGCTTTCTTTTCTGACCTTTTTTCATGGCTCTGCTGATGTTGAAAAGGCGGGTCAACCGGCAATGAGCCGACCCGCCGGATGGATGAAACAGATTGCATCCCGTCTGGCGTGAAGCGTTCTTACACCGGTTCGAAATTGCTCTTGTCGGCACCGCAGAGGGGACAGACCCAGTCATCAGGAATATCTTCGAATGCGGTTCCAGGATCGATGCCGTTGCCCGGATCACCCTCTTCTGGGTCGTAAATATAGTCACAGATAATGCAGCGATACTTTTCCATTCTTCTTCTCCTTGAATTAATGGTGGTGGCCGTTTGGCCGGTCAGATCATATTGATCAGGGTTTGTACCGTTTTGTCAATTCCTTCAGCCGCTTCACCTATGGTGGCGGCGAGCATATAGGCGGGTGTCGATACGATCTTGTTCTCTTCGTCAACGACAAACTCCCTGACCGGGCAGTTGACATGCCTGGCACCCATCGAATTGAGGGCCTCGGCCGTGCCTTCATCGGTTCCGATCGTCAGGGCCGGAGAGTTGCTTTTCCCAAGCACCTTGGCGACAAGAGCCGGAGCAATGCAGACGGCCGCCAGGGGCTTTTTTGCGGCGCCGGTTTCCCGGAAAATTCTGGCAACGTCCGGGATGACAGTGCAGTCCGGACCTTTGACGGCAAAGTCGCAGAGGTTTTTGGCTACGCCAAAACCTCCCGGCAGGATCAGTGCATCAAAATCAGAGACCGACATATCCTTGATGTCCTTGATGTCGCCTCTGACAATGCGGGCCGATTCGACCAGAACATTGCGCGTCTCACCTTCGGCGACCTCGCCGGCGAGGTGGTTAACAACGTGCATCTGGTCGATATCGGGGGCCATGCAGACCGCTTCGGCTCCTGCCTGGTCGATAGCCGTCAAGCTGAGGACGGTTTCGTAAATTTCACTGCCGTCGTAAAAGCCGCACCCGGAAAGGATAACACCGATTTTCGCCATGATTTCCCTCCTGTGAAACACAACAAGAAACAATAAGATGATTGCTGAGAGATATCATCTTGCTGGAATGCTAAAGCTTAGAAAGTCAGGGCAAAAAGTCAAGCTCTGCAAGTGACTTAATGTGTGTCGGCGTAAATGACAGCGACTCCACGCGGACGCTGCTGGCTGACGGCGACAAATGCATGTTTTTCACCCGACTCGTAATAGACCGAATCGCCCGGTCGCATCCGGATAATCTGCTCACCGTAGTGGAAAACAACTTCTCCTTCCAGCAGAAAAAGAAACTCCTCACCCTGGTGGCTGACCAGAAGGTCATCGGTCAGTTCGCGGTTTTCGAACTCAATAATATACGGCTCCATGTTCCGGTTCTTTTTACCGAATGCCAGAGAGTGATAGAGGTAGGGGTGCGTCATGCCGGACGGAAGGCTGCTGCGTGATAACTGGCGGCTTTCGCCGGCCGGCACGTAGATGCATTTGCTGGTCCCCGCTTCTTCGAAAAAGGTATGCAGACCAACTTTGAAAGCCTTGGCAATCCTGAGCAGGGTCGCCAGGGGTGGAATGACCTGGTCATTTTCGATTTGTGACAACAGCGGTTTGGAAAGTCCGGTTGCGTCGGTCAGCGACTGCAGTGTCATCCGCTTCTGTTGTCTCAGCTTGCGGATTTTGTTGCCAATTTGCAGTTCCTTGACTTCTTCGCGGGCATTATCCATGATCAATCTTCCTCTCTCTGGTTAATGTTATTACTCATGCTTAATGGCAAGTCAAGCGCGATCTGTGATGCCCGGCCCAGTTTGCTGCAGCAACCCGGGAACCGGCATGGTGCTCGCACTCTCGTCGATGCTTGCGCCGATTGTTTCCTCCAGAAATATCCCGCGCCGACATGACCTTTGGAAAACCCTGGAATGATTGACAAATCGACAGTTTTCAGGCTAACCTTACAGAGCTATAAAGAATCAGGAAATTCACCATGTTTCGATACCTTAAAACAGGGGCAGCGGTTGCGCTGCTGGTCTTTTTACTCCTTTACATTCCGGCGTGCCAGAGCGACCGCAACGAGACGGCAGTTTCAACTTCAGGGCGCCACTCCGGGGTCAAGCCCCCGGTTGAAACGCCTTCTGCTGAATTGGTCGCAACTCAGGATGCCTTTATCGACGTTTACGCTGCGGTTATGCCGACGGTTGTCAATATCAGCGCGACCCGAATGCGCTCACCGGACAGCATCGGACCTCTGTTTGAACATTTTTTCGGTGATATGTTCAAAAGTCGCCCACAGCCGAAGCAGGAGGCCAAGAGTCTCGGTTCCGGATTCGTGATCAGTGCCGAGGGGTTTATCCTGACCAATGAGCATGTGGTCAAGGAAGCCGAAAAAATCAAGGTGCGGCTGGCTGACGGTCGGTCGCTGCCGGCCGAAATTATCGGTGTTGATCCGCGGACCGATGTTGCGGTAATCAAAGTGAAAACGGGAAAACCGCTGCCGGTGGCGGTTCTCGGCGACTCTGCCAACCTCCGGGTTGGTCAGTGGGCACTTGCGATCGGCAACCCCTTCGGTCTTGAGGGGACGCTGACGGTCGGGATTATCTCGGCGACCGAACGGGCCAACCTCGGGATTGAGGATTATGAAGACTTTATTCAGACCGACGCCTCGATCAACCCGGGCAATTCCGGCGGTCCGCTGCTCAATATCCATGGTGAAGTCATCGGTATCAATACGGCGATCGTCGCATCGGGGCAGGGGATCGGGTTTGCCATTCCAATCAATCTTGCCCGACTTATTTCCGAACAGTTGATCGAAGATGGTGAAGTGACCCGGGGCTGGCTCGGCGTCAGTATTCAGCCGCTGACGGATGAACTGGCTGCCTCGTTCGGACTTGAACGGGCGACCGGTGCCCTGGTCAACCGGGTTCTGCCCGATTCACCGGCTGCAGCGGCCGGAATCAGGCGCGGTGACGTTTTACTCCGGGTCAATGGTAAAGAGGTCCGGGGCGTGCGTGAGCTGCAGCTGATGGTCGCCAGCACCAGGGTTGGTCAGCAGGTTGAGGTGGTCGTTCGGCGCGATGATGAGAACATTGTGCTCAAGGTGAAAGTTTCCGAGCGGAGTGAAGCTTCGGTCGCTGCCATGCATCATCCTGAAGACCGTCAGGCGGGTGCCATCGGTCTTGATGTCGGTCCGGCCGAAAGCGGCGAGGGTGTAGCCGTCCTCGCGGTTGACTCCGAAAGCCCGGCGGCTACGGCCGGGGTCCGGGCCGGCGATGTTATTCTGACGATCAACCGGGTCGTCGTCAATGATGCCGACGCTTTTGTCAGGGAAGCGAAAAAAGTGAAAAGCGGCGACAATATTGTCTTGCTGTTGAGGCGTGATGATAAGACAATGTATCTTGCCTTCAATTCTTTGTGATATGATGTTTCGAAACGGATCAGGGAGGACAAATGAGTAAACTTGTAGATAATCCGGCTTTGGCCTTTCGCCTGGCCAGGGCAATTGTTTCTGATATTGCCCTGTACAATCCCGAAAAGGTCAAGGAAGGGATTACCAATGACAACATTTTTGAACTGCTGGCCGAGGAGCTGACCGAGGGGCGTGAACATTTCTATTCCCGGGTTATTCCGGAACTTCCCGACAAGGACAACATGTATGATCGTGCCGTTGTCGATGTTATGATCAAGCAGGCGGGAAATATTGAAAGCTCCATCTGGTAGAGAATGGACCAGATCCGGTGTTTTACTTTTGAACGGGGCAATTCGCCTCAGCGTCTGGATCAGTTTCTCGCCGATTGTCTGCCGGATCTGAGCCGCTCCCATATAAAAAAACTGATTGAAGAAGGGCAGATCCTTTGCGACGGGGCGTCTGTCAAGGCGGGCAGCAAGCTCAGGGGCGGCGAAGAAATTCAGATTGAGATTCCGCCGCCTGAACCGATTGAAGCACTTCCGGAAGACATCCCTCTCGATATCCTTTTTGAAGACCCGTATCTGATTGTTATTAATAAACCGGCCGGTATGGTCGTTCATCCGGCACCCGGACACGGTAGCGGTACTCTGGTCAATGCCCTGCTGCATCATTGCCGCGACCTCTCCGGAATCGGTGGTAGCCTGCGGCCGGGGATCGTGCATCGGCTTGACAAGGACACTTCGGGTGTCATGGTTGTGACCAAGGATGATGCGACGCATCAGGGTTTGGCCAGGCAATTCAAGGAACATACGATCTCGCGCCGCTATGTGGCGTTAGTTTTCGGCCATGTCCAGAATGCAACCGGGACAGTCGATAAACCGATCGGTCGACATCCGCAGGAGCGTAAAAAAATGAGCGGAGCGAGTCGCGCCGGCCGTCGGGCCGTAACCCACTGGGAGGTTCTGCAACGATTCGACCGGGATCGCCTCACATATATCGAGCTGACCCTCGAAACGGGCCGAACCCACCAGATCCGGGTTCATCTTTCCGAGATGAATCTGCCGGTCGTCGGCGATCCGGTTTACGGTGGCCAGAAGAAAAGCAACGCAATCGGCGACAGTGGATTGCGCAGTCTCATTCAGGGATTGAAACGACAGGCGCTGCACGCGCGGCTGCTTGGCTTTGTCCATCCGGTCACCGGCGAACGGGTTGAGTTCAGTTCGCCACTGCCGAACGATATGGCCGCCATACTCACTTATCTCAACAATAAATACGATGCTGATCCCGGGCATCAGGCAATGGATTAACAATGAAAAACGGAAAAAAAGGAAAAATATCCTATCTTCAACCCGATTGGAGCGGTCGGAACATAGAGGCCGGCTTCTCGACCCGCAATGGCGGCGTCAGCCGGCCGCCTTACAATTCACTCAATCTCGGCTTCGGGACCGATGATCCGAAACATAATGTCGAAGCAAACCGAACCGCCCTGACCCGGGCCTTTGGCCTCGATCCGAATCTGTTACTGACGGTGCGGCAGGTTCATGGAACCGATATCCTCATCGTTGATGATGAAAACCCTGATCTGAGCCATTTCCAGAAGGTCGAAAGTGATGCGATCATTACCGATCAGCCGGGGATCATGATCGGGATCCTGGTTGCCGATTGTTATCCGGTCTTGATCCATGATCCGGTCAGGCAGGTCGCGGCTGCCATCCATGCCGGCTGGCGGGGAGCGGCCGCCGGTTTGATCGGCCTGACCATCAAGGCGATGCAGTCACACTTTTCGTGTATTCCGGCCGATATGATGGTCGCCATCGGACCCGGGATCGGTGCACACAAGTACCTGGTTGATCGGCCGGTGCGCGACGCTTTCAGAGACGGCAGCGGTTTCTGGGAGGCGATCAGCTCGGAGTCTTCGCTTGGCCAGTGGCAACTCGATATCGGCCAGAGCTGCCGGATTCAGCTCGAAGCGGCCGGCATCATTGGCGCCAACATAGATGTCGTTCGCGAATGTACCTGCTGTCACCGCGAACTGTTCTTTTCACACCGGCGCGACCAGGGTGTCACCGGCCGCCAACTCGGTTTTGTCATGCTAACGTAAGCGGAGATTTCTGTCTGGCGCCAGGGGGAATATGGAGAAAGACCGGATACTCGCCATAGAGGATGACGAAGGTGTCTGTCGGCTGTTGCGACACAGCCTCGCCCGTGAGGATTACGTGGTCCGTATCACCCATTCGGGTGAAGAGGGTCTTATCGCGGCCAACGAAGAACCTCCCGATCTGTTCCTGCTCGATCTTGAGCTGCCGGGCATGGATGGCCTTGAGGTCTGCCAGAAATTGAAGGAGAACCCGCAGGCCAGCTCTATACCGATCATCATCCTGACCGGCAAGGGTGAGGAGTCCGATGTCGTCGAGGGGCTGGGGATGGGAGCTGACGATTATATCGTCAAACCATTCAGTCCGAAAATACTTAACGCCAGAGTTCAGGCAGTTTTGCGGCGTCACACCAAATCGATTTCGACACCGGCTCAACAGGAACAAATTCAGTGCGGTCCGCTGCAGATCGATACCGGTAGCAATCGGATAATTCTCTCCGGAAAAGAAATCGAATTAGGCCTTCCCGAGTACCGTTTTGCCCTGTTGCTGATCTCTTATTTGTCGAATCGGGAAATGAGCGAGATCTGCCAGGAAATATTGGCCGATGAAAATCCGGACAATGTCATCAGCCGTGACGGGATGGCACTTTATTCCGAAAACAGGCTTGGTCGTCTGACTCCGGTGCTCGAGGCACTTGTTTCGAGCGGTTTCGATTCGCCGCTTCTCCACGCATTTTACGCCCTGGTCCTTTTTGAAAAAGATCCGGAGCGGGGTGGCGGTTATATGCGACAAACGGCGCAGCAATATGCTGCTGCCGAGGACCCGCTCGGCGAATTGGTCGCCCTGTCCCATCTTGTTTTTTATCATGTTGTCTTTGATGGTGATGCCAGAAACGCTGAACGCTACCTTGAGCGTGCTGAAGTTCTGAACAAAGCCTACTTCGATCGGCTATCAGTCTTTTCCCGGGTGGCCGTTGCCCAGAACCTGGCGATCGGTCGCGCCTTTCTCCTCAATGATTTTGCCGCATCGAACGAATATCTCCAGATCGCGGAAGCTCTGGCAGAAGACCGTGGCCTGGTCAATCTGGTTGTGCTGAATCGCCTGGTACGGGTTTCCGAAGCCTATGTCAGGGGCGACCAGGAGACGATGATGGGGGTGCTGGAGGACTGTGTCCGTTTTGCCAACCACCCCCAGGTCAGCCATCTGCACAAGGCTTTGCTGAAACTTATGCAGCTCAAGTGTTCGGCGTTGATCGGTGATTTCAGATATCTGCAGATACAGAAGGAACATGTTTCCGATGGGGTCGGTGCAGTTCTTGGTCGCGACAATCTCGCCTCGGCACAGCTGATAACCTGCCGTCTGGAAGCCCTGAATTATGCCGGGCATTACGAGGAAGCGTTACAATTATGTGACGAAAGCCTGCAGCGGCCCCGAATTGCCGAGAACGACCTGGTGCGACCCTTTCTGAACGGGTGCAAGGCGCTGAGTGCGGCCATATGTGGCGAGGAAAGCGTTGCATTCGGGGCGATTTCCGATTGCCGTTCCGAACCGGGGGGAATGACATTCCGCCGGGCGCTGGCCAAGCTCTTCTGTGCGCGGGCACTGGCCCACCTCGGTGAGTTGTCCGAAGCGAAAGAACTCCTTTACCGAATTGCACCTTTCATCATTAAAGGGGGCTGGCATTCTCTCGGGCTGCAGCTCCGGGCGCAGCAGCTTCTTCTGCCTGGGAATGAACCCGGAGATACGATCGGCGCGCTGATGGCCGATATGCGGGAGCGGAATAGCTGGTATCTTCAGACCCTGATCGGTGACGATTATTGTCGATTCTATCAGCTGGCTCGCGATGCCGGAGAAGGTGAATCCTTTGCCCGGGAGATTCTTCGTAAACGGTTGATGCTTGAAGTTGATGCGGACGGAGTTTTCTATCCGGTTCTCCGGATTTCGACTCTCGGTCGGCTAGAATTGAGTTTCAATGGTCGGGTTGTTGCCGGCACCGAAGAATTCAGTCGAACCCAGAGGGAATGTCTGGCCCTGTTGGCGGCCGCAGCCGGCCATCGGGTGCCGCAGGAAGAGGTGCAACTGACCTTCTGGCCCGATAAATCTCCGGAAAAGGCACGCTCGACACTTGATACCATGCTCTCCCGCCTGCGCCGGTTACTAAAAGACAAGTTGCAGCCGCAACCGGTCAAACGTTACCTGAAACTGCAAAAAGGGGTGCTCGGTCTTGAGGGGGTTGCGGTCGATGCGGTTGAGGTCGCGAGCGATATCGCCCGGGCCCGCGAATTCGTCCGGCGCCGCGAGTTCTGGCAGGCTGATGCAACTTACGCCGTCGCCCTGGAGCGTTGGCGCGGTCAGTTTGTGCCCGGGTCGTGCAGTGCCGACCGGGCCGCCGTTTACGCCAGGCACCTGCAACAGTTGTGTCTTGATGCTTCATTGGAGTGGAGTGAACTGCTCAATGAATCGGGGCAGATGCGGCGGTCGATCGGAGTGCTGACCCATGCATTGAGCATGGATCGCTGCAATGAGCTGATTATGAAGGCCCTTTATCGCAGCCAGATGCGGGACGGTAATATCGCCGCGGCAAACCAGTTGCTGGTACAATATGAAAAGGTGATGAAGAGTGAAGGGTGCGGTTCTTCGGAAATTGCCAGGGTCCTGACATCTTTCAAGACTTCCGATGAAAGTTGAAAAGGAGTAATGTCATGAGTAGTGATCTGCAAAGATTTTTCGTTGACCGGGAACAGGCGGTTCTGGTTGTGGTCGATGTCCAGGAGCGACTGGTCCCGGCAATGCCGAAAAAAGTATACAGCCGCCTTAGAAAAAGCATTGATATGCTGGTCAGGGCGGCGGGCGAACTTGGCGTTCCGGTCGTGACGACCGAGCAGTACCCACGCGGTCTTGGCCACACCGTCAGCGAACTCGATTCGGCATGCACCGAAACCGTGATCGAAAAAGTCAGTTTTGGTTGCTGTGGTGAGCCAACCTTCCTCGATGCCTTGAAAAGACTGGGGAGAACGCAGATTGTCCTGACCGGCATGGAAGCACATGTATGTGTTTACCAGACCGTGCTCGGCCTGCTTGAAGCCGGTTATCATGTGCATTTGGTCGGTGACGCTATCTGCTCACGCAACAAGACCGATTACCGCGCCGGCGTCGAAAATGCCCGGGCAGCCGGAGCCGTTGTTACGACGGTCGAGACGGTGCTGTTCCAGATGTTAAAAGAGGCCGGTACACCGGAGTTCAAGGTAGTGTCGGGATTGATCAAGGAGAGGGGCTCGGATTAGGGCCAGAGAGTAGCAAGGGGAGTTTTTTAATGTCAAAGGGTGGGCCTGAATCAAAGGGGCCACCCTTTTTATTTCGGCTTTTTCGGTTCAGACCCGGAAGGTTGTAAAGAGCGGACCAGAACTTCAAAGGCCAGATCAAGATGCGTATCCGGATCAAATGATGTTCCCAGTAAACGGACCAGGCCAGACCGATTGCGTAATCGGTCATCCGCCAGGGCTTGAGGGGCAAGCCTGGCCAGTTCTGCTTTCAGAAAATTGAAGTTTAGCTCGCCGGTTATTTTCATGGCATCACCAAGGCCGGAATAATTCAACCTGTTGCGCATAAAATAGAACGGCGACGAGACACCAGCGTAGAGACAAAGGATTTCATCGCGTTGCTCCTGTTTGCCAACCGTCTGTTGCGCGACTTTTTTTGACATCGGGACACCACCGGCGAGCATCGTTTTGCCGAGGCTGAACTTTCTTCTGGTTTCCGTCGTGCCTTGTTCTTCCGGGGTGATCACTGTTGTTGCCGACAACAGGTGGGTCATTGAACTGTAGGGAATATTTATCTCCTGGCCGGAAGCTGTCTCAATCTCAAGCATCGTATCGGCCAGTCTGAAATGACGGACCATGACAGGCTCTGATTTTTCCTGCAGTTCGGTGGTGTCGATCAGTAAACAGGGAGTGCCGATTTCCTCAAGCCTGTTTTTTGCTGCCTCGGCTACGGCCGCGTCGGCAAAACTGGCGATAATGACCGGCCCGCCTCCGGCCATACGTTGCTGCGCTTCGAACACGAGCAGGTCAAGATTTTCGGCAATTTTCTGAATGAAATCCTGGCCTTCCGGCCAATGATGTATCGCAATAATTTGCATGGTTTCTTGTTCGAGGTATTATCCGGAGTCCGCTAAGTTATTCTGTCAATAAAAAGGGCCTGCCGCTGTACGTTGATAAAATCACCCGCCTGCTTTTTTAACCGTCCAGCCATGTTTTTTTAACTCCCCGACCAGTTTGTCGCGATGTTCTCCCTGTATTTCGATGACACCATCCTTGATCGTGCCGCCGCTACCGCATTTCTGTTTCAGTTTTTTTGCCAGTTCTTTCAACTCTTTGCCCTGCAACGGTACGCCGGTAATGACGGTGACGCCGCTCCCCTTGCGGCCGGCGGAGGAGCGGCCGATGCGAACGATCCCATCACTCTGCACGGCGGTTTTATTGGCGGTACATGTGCATTTTTTGAGTGTTTTTTTACACTTTGGGCAGTTGCTGCCAACTTCATCGGAATAGACCAGACGGTTTTGCGACATAATGTATTACCTAGTAGTTTTTAACCAGCATGACCCCGCCGGCGATCATCAATACCCCGATAATCCGGCCAAGGCTGACCGGGTGAATCGGATAGCCGAGGAGTCCGAAGTGATCGTAGGTGAGCGAGGCGATCATCTGCCCGGCCAGCAGAACACCGACCATGGTGGTGGCACCAAGTTTCGGCGCGAGAAAGATTGTCGCGGCGACAAAGTATGCGCCGAGGGCGCCGCCGGTCCAGACCCACCAGGGGATGGCCCCGGCCGTTGCCAGAACCGGCACGGGAAGGCGCATGGCCAGCGAGTAGACAATCAGGACTACGGTGCCGACGGCAAAAGAGATGGTCGAGGCGAGAACCGGTGATCTGGTCCAGAGGCTGAGCTGGGAATTTATGCCGGCCTGGGTCGGAATGAAAATTCCGGCGAGCAGGGCGAGGCCCAAATAAAAGAGAACCTGATTCATTTCAAAACCTGTCAAACAGAAGGTTGCACAGCCCTAGCGGAACATCTTTCGGAACATCCCCTTCTTCTCCTGTTCCTTCTTCTCCCGCAATTCACGCAGACCACTTCGGGCCAGGCTGTTCCGGGCATCAAGCTTGAGCGCCTTGTTGAATTCGGCTTCGGCCAGGTTGACCTGACCCGATTCGAAGATGATCGAGGCCTTGAAGGCATGCCCTTCGGCGGTTCGCTGCAGGGTCAGCGCCTTGTTGATCATCTTTTTTCCTTTTTCGCGCATCGCCATACTTGTGGCGTTGGCCGGGTTTTTGTAGATCGCCCAGCCGAGATGGGCCAGGTAGTCGCCGTTTTCCGGATCAAAGTTAACCGCATCCTGCATCGCCTTGATCGCATTGTTCCATTCGCCCATTTCGATAAAGACCTTGCCGGATTGCGACTGGACCTGAGCCTGGAATTTGTCATCACCCTGCTGGCCGAGTCCGACGCTGTCTGATCCGAGAAGTTCGTCGTAACGCTCTTTCTTGACGACATCAGAGAGGGTGTTGTAAGCGGTTGAAACCAGAGAAAGAATCTCCTCGACCAGACCTGCTTCTTCCCCCGAAAGCTGCATCATCAGCTCCGGCCCGAATTCATGGGTAATCGCAAAGTATTTCTTCTTCAACTTGTCGAAGGAAAAATCTCCCTGGCTGATGTTAAACAACTCGTAGTGATTTTTGCCCTTCATTTCGGAAAGGGTCTGGCGTACCTTCTTGCCGACTGCAAGGTCATACCCGGCTTCCGAATCGGTGGCCGCCGCCTCCGGTGCAACCAGATCGACTTCTTCAAGGTCCGATTCATCGACGATATCGTTAAAGCTTTCGAGGGTCTCCTGTGTGCCGATATCCTCATCTTCTTCGTCGAGGGCATTGAACAGGCGGCGGATCGGCGCCTCTGTTTCGGCGTTGGCCGTCGGTTCCGAATTGAAAGCGAGCATCTTGAGAGTCGTCAGTGTCAGCAGCAGCGGCGCCAGCGCATCCGGATTTTCGATGCAGCCGGCGAGATTCGAATTGCCGTCGATTTTTTGCAGGAACTCCTGCTCTTCCGATTTCAGGTTGAAGAAATTGATGTAGCGGAAGTAGGAGGGGAGGAACGACGGGAAATGGTTCGCATAGTTGGCGCAGATTGCCTGTCCGCTATGTCCCGGATGCATGTGGTAGCCACCATAGAAGATGCGGGGGAGGTTAATTGAAATGATTTGCATGTCGTCCGGCAGCGACATCGGATCGAGCTCGACTGCAAAAGCGGGAAAACCGAAGGCCGAGACCAGCTCACTGCCGAGATAGGAGAGTTTTTCCTGCATCAGGTCGGGATAATCGAGACAGCCGATCTGGACCAGAAGGTCATGGCGAAAACCGCTCTGCGATTTGTAAAAGTCATACTCCTGCCGGTTGATCAACCCCTTGTTCAGTAGAAAGGCACCGAAATCGTCATAATTGATCCCCTGGCGTAATGATATCGGGGTGCCGTTGACGAAGCTCAAGACCTGTTGACGCTTATTGATGTTAAAGCGCATGATGCCGGAAAAGCGGTTGAGAAAGGCATATTGCAGGTGCTTGTCGAAAGTCGTTCCGTCGGTCGACTGGGTCGGTGCGGCGGCGAGATTGGACTGAACAGCCTCAATCAGGTCGGTCGCCCGGAACGGTTTTTCCAGATAGGTCTTGACCCCCAGCTGGCGGGCTGCTTCGGCATTCTTTTCGCCGCGATAAATACCGGTCATAACGATCACCG
Source organism: Desulfuromonas sp. (assembly GCA_002869615.1). Taxonomy (NCBI): domain Bacteria; kingdom Pseudomonadati; phylum Thermodesulfobacteriota; class Desulfuromonadia; order Desulfuromonadales; family Desulfuromonadaceae; genus Desulfuromonas; species Desulfuromonas sp. The sequence continues at coordinate 30,786 of PKUH01000013.1, forward strand.
GCAGAAACTTTGTTTTTTCGCTGAGTCGTATCTTTTTAAGAAGTTCGACACCGTGCAGACGCGGCATCTTGAGATCAAGCAGAAGCAGGTCGGGTGGTTCCTTGACGATAGCGCCGAGCGCTTCGGCGCCATCCCGGGCCCGGACCACCTCGTAGCCGTTCTTCTGCAGCAGCTGTTCGAGTGGTGCCGCGACACTGTCGTTATCTTCGGCTATGAGAATTGTTTGTCCCATATTCATCGGGCTGGCGGAAAAGTTGTTGTCCCTTATGGCTCTGCTTTAAAGTCGCGTTGGCAAAGGGCAAAAACCGATTGATGGTTACCTGCGTCGGCCTTCGTTAATTTGTGCGCCTCGGTTTTCGTTTGCGATACGGTGTCAGCCAGCTGTTCTTCCCCCGCTAAGGTTTTCGTAATTGATACTTCCTGACTGCCTTGTTGTGCTCTTTTAGCGTATGCGAGAAGGTGTGGGTTCCATCACCCTTGGCAACAAAATAAAGGTACTTGACGTCGGCCGGAAAAGCCACCGCTTTTAAAGCGGCTTCTCCGGGGCTGGCAATCGGCCCCGGCGGCAGACCGGTCATGGTGTAGGTATTGTACGGAGTCGGCATGCGCAGGTGTGCCCGGGTAATATTGCCGTCAAAATCATCGCCCAGGCCATAGATCACAGTCGGGTCGGCCTGCAACGGTATCCGGCCTTTCAGCCGGTTGTGAAAGACGGCGGCAATCAGCGGCATCTCATCATTGTTTCCTGCCTCCTTCTGGACGATTGATGCCAGGGTGACCAGCTGGTGGATGTCCAGACCGCGGGCTGCGGCAGCGGAGAGGATTTCTTCGGAAAGGCGGCTTCGGAACTGATCAACCATCGATTTGATCAACGGCTTAAGTTTTGTCCCCGAGATATAGGTATAAGTCTCCGGGAAAAGATAGCCTTCGAGGCTGGGCTCCTCGATCTCGAGATCGCGGAGAAATACCGGATCGGCCGCCAGATCAAGCAGATTGTCTTCCGTTACGATTTTGCTCGTCTCGATCCGGGCGTTGATCTCTCGAAGATTAAATCCCTCCGGTATTGTCAGCCGGTATCGCCGGACATCGCCAGCCACAAGACGGTCGATAACATCTCCCGGACGGGCCGCGGTGCGAAAGTCGTATTCACCAGCTCTGATACTGGCGGCATCTCCGCGCAGCCGACCGAGCAGGCGGAAATAGGAGGGGTTGGCAATAACCCCTTCGCGGTAGAGCTGATACGATACGGATGAAAACGAGGCGCCGGGCTTGACCATGATTGTGATCGGTTTTTGCGGGGCGATGGACTGATTCAGAAAGGCGAGAAAAACGCCGCCGTAAGATGCCGCAACTGAAAAGAAGAGGAGCAGGGCAACGAGAATGATTTTTTTCTTGATTGTCATCGCTTCAGGCCTTGAATTTGTTTTCCGTTCCGCTGAAAAGGCGGCCGATGTTTTCGTGATGGCGCCAGATGACCATGACGCTGATAAACAGGGAGGCTGCCAGCAGGGGCATCGATCCTTCGAAGGTGTAAATCAGAATCGGCACCAGGGCCGCGGCTCCGACCGAGCCGAGGGAGACATAGCGCCAGGTCCAGACCAGGCCGATGAATACGACGGCGGCGACGGCGACCGAAAGCGGTGACAAAACCAGATATATGCCGAGAGCCGTGGCCACTCCCTTTCCCCCCTTGAACCCGAGATAGACCGGATAGAGGTGTCCGAGGAAGGTCGCGCAGGCAACCAATGCCGTCTGTTCCGGTGGCATCGTCGCAACATGAATGGCGTAAGCGACCGGCAGGACGCCCTTGATGATATCGCCGATCAGGGTCAGCACGCCGAGTTTGCGTCCTGCTGTCCGGTAAACATTGGTGGCGCCGATATTGCCGCTACCGGAGTTGCGGACATCGCCGGCTCCGGTCAGCCGGGTCAGGACAACGCCGCACGGAATCGCACCGATCAGGTAGCTGGCGAAAAGGGTGACGAATAGAGTGATTTCCATAGGTTAATATCCGCCTGTTACGAAAATTCCATCAGGCGGATATTAACATACCGAATCGACAGATGACATGAAGAATTTTTCGCGGGGGTTGAACCGCTCAGTTGGTACATAGCGATTTGTTGCCGTCTCCCCTGGCGGACGGGACCAGGTGTGGAAGAACTCCCTTGTCGGGGTGATAGGCCATCGTTCTGTAAGCCAGAGAAGGCCAGAATGCGGTGGCGACTGCATCACGCAGAAGTTCTTCATTGCCTTCGACATTTGGCCTGAGATGCCCGTTGCTGTAATTAAAAACAGTGCCAGGCTTGTCCGGCTGCAGAACCGCGACCTGATTATTGCGCATCAAAGCATGGATTGTACCGTACTGCAGGATGGCGCGGCCGCTGTAGTTAGCGGGCGGATCCAGAAGGCTGATCCCCGGCATCGGGTCATTTACTTCAACCCCCATCAGCGACAGAACTGTCGGGCCGAGGTCGACCTGGCTGGCAAGTATTGATATCTTTTGTGCTGCAATGGACCCGCCAAGAATCAAACCGGGGATATGGAAATGTTCGACCGGCACCAGGTCGGGCCCGGGGAGAACGTCATCGTGGTCAGCGACCACGAGAAAGATCGTGTTCTCCCAGTAAGGTGAACTGCGGGCCTTGTCGAAGAATTGGCCAAGGGCGTAATCGGCATAGCGGACAGCATTGGCGATTTTGGCTTTCTCGCCGTCGATCGGCTTGATGCGGCCGGCCGGGTATTCATGGGGCGGGTGGTTGGAAGAAGTGAAGACCAGGGCAAAAAGCGGCTTGTCAGCCGCTGTGAGTTCGGCATCGGCCCGATTGAACAAATCTTCGTCGGAAACGCCCCAGGTGCCGCGGAAGACCGGGTTTTTGTAATCTTTTTGATCGATAACCCGATTGAATCCGTTGTTCAGGAAAAAACCGCGCATGTTATCAAATTGACTTTCGCCGCCGTAGATGAATTCTGTGTCGTAGCCCTGCTTCCGAAACAGTTCGGGCAGAGTGAAAAAATTGTTCTGTGACAACCCCAGCTTGACGACACTCCGGCCGGGGGTTGGCAAAAAACCGGTGACAACGGCCTCGATGCCCCGGACCGACCGGGTTCCGGTCGCATAAAGGTTGTCGAACCAGATCCCTTGACGGGAGAGCTTCTCCAGCTCCGGGGTGTAAGGCTCGCCGCCCAGAGAAGCGACGTACTGCGCGCCGAGGCTCTCTTCGAGAATGATGACCAGGTTCATCGGGCGGGTGCAGGTCCGCTCAGGTTGACTGCGATGCATGGTCGGCGCTGTCGGGTCGGTGAATGCCGCATCCGGAAGCCGCATCATCTGGTGCATCCGGCTGTTGATTTCATCGGTCGACATCCTGGCAATATAGGTCTCGCCGGCATCCCCTTCATGGCGCAGGCTGTACAAGGCATAGAGGACGGAATAGGCCGAGCTGACCGCCAGATCATTGACCAGATGATCGCTTGAAAAGGCGGCGGTCCCGGGATTGGCCGGTCGGTGGTCGAGACTGCCGCGGGCACCGATGGCGACGACAACAATGACAATTGGCAGGAGAATAATCCGTTTTTTCCAGCCCCAGGGGCGTACGGCGGCAGTTGTGGTCCGAAGCAACCTGTAGAAGAGGAAGCTTCCCAGTGTGACCGCAAGGAGGCTGAGCATGATCTGGAACTTGTAATCGGCCCACAGCGTCAAGCCGACTTCCCTCGGGTTGTCGAGGTATTCAATAAACAGGCGGTTGGGGCGAACGTCGTAGTAGTTGATGAATGAAGGCGTCGCGCATTCCATGTAAATAAACAGACCGAACCAAACCACCATCCAGACGGTCTGGAATCGTGACCACAGCCGGCCATAGCGGGATGCCGGAACCAGGAGAGTTCCGAGAAGAAGCGGTAAAGTGACGTATCCGACAATCTGCAGGTCCATGCGGACACCGTTCAGCATGACCCGGGAAAATCCATCGACAGCAGCTACCCGCTGCCATTGCCAGAGAGCCATGACCAGACGCGACACGCTCAGAAGGGCGAGACTGCTGCAAAAAAAGAGAAGAACCGGTAACAACGCCCCCGGATTTTTCCCGGTTTCCTTGACGAGATTCATGGTTATCATCACCTTATATGGATACTATGATGTGCGCTTTTAAGTATAGGCACTGTTTGCAATAAATCAATCGCGACCAAGTTGATTGTAATTATCGGAATGGCAGGTTGTTTGCCTTCCCTGAGATTATCAATTAAAGTGCTGTTAAATCAGATAAAGTGAGGATGAGTTGAAATGACAGGGAAATGGAAAAACAAAGGGTTGCGCCGATTGCTTCTGGCCACGACCTATTCCTATGCCGGTCTGCGTGCCGCCTGGAAACATGAAGCGGCGTTTCGGCAGGAGGTTCTGGCATTTTGCGTGGCGGCGCCCTTAGGCTTCTGGCTGGGTCAATCGGGAGTCGAAAAAGCGCTGCTGATTGGCAGCCTTCTTCTGGTTCTGATCGTTGAAATGCTGAACTCAGCCATGGAGTCGGTGGTTGATCGGCATGGACCGGAGTTTCACGAACTGGCCGGGCGTGCCAAGGATATGGGCTCAGCCGCGGTGTTGATTGCTTTGGTCAATGCAGCTGTCATCTGGGCTCTGGTCTTGCTTGCCTGATTTATGCGACCCGTTCAGCCGAGCAGCTCCTGCATGATCTCCAGAGCTGCCAGCCGGCCGTCGGCCGCAGCGGTCACCACCAGGTCGGCGCCGCGCTGACAGTCACCACCGGCGAAGACCTTCGGGTGCGAGGTGCGACAGCTCTTCGGGTCGATGACAATCTCACCCCAGTCGCCAAGTTTGACGCCGCTGTCCGCGACAAACGGCAGGCCCTCCATGTCAAAGCCGAGAGCCATGATCACAACATCGGCCGGAACGCAATGCTCGCTGCCGGCGATTTCGGAGACTTTTCGGCGGCCGTCATCGTCCGGTGCGCCGAGTTCGGTGCGCAACGCATCGACGCCGACAACATGATTGTTCGCGTCAATATCGATTTTTACCGGTGTCTCCTGGAACATGAAGACAACTCCCTCTTCGACCGCATTGAGGTATTCCTTACGGCTGCCCGGCATGTTCCCCTCGTCGCGTCGGTAGAGGCAGGTGACGCTTTCGGCCCCCTCGCGGACGGCCGTACGGACACAGTCCATTGCGGTGTCGCCGCCGCCGACAACGATAACCCGTTTGCCGAGTACGCTGAACCGCTCCATCCATGACTGGCCATACAGCCGGCGTTGGACGTTGGTCAGAAAATCCATTGCCAGGTAGACCTGTTCATGATCTTCGCCGGGGATATTTGATCGTTTGCCATTGGTCGCACCGACCCCGAGGAAAATCGCGTCATAATCTTTGAGCAATTTGTCCATTTCGACGTCATGCCCGATTTCGACCCCGAGATTGAGGGACATGCCGGCATCCCTGAGAATGGCGAAACGCCGCCTGATCGTCTCCTTCTCCAGCTTGAACCCTGGGATGCCGTAGGTCAGAAGCCCTCCCGGCAGCTCGGCCCGTTCATACATGTCAACCTTGATGCCGGCCCGCAGCAGGAAGTGGGCGCAGCTCATTCCGGCCGGTCCGGAACCGACGACGGCGACCTTCTTTTTGCCGGTAACGCCGGGGAAGGGGAGGCGCAGGCCGGCCTTGAAAGCGAGGTCGGAAATCGAGGCCTCGATCGGGCCGATGGTGATGGCGCCGTAGCCGTCATCGAGGGTGCAGGCGCCTTCACAGAGCCGGTTATGCGGACAGACCCTGCCGAGAATTTCCGGGAAAGGCGAGGTCTCGTTGGAGAGGAGAAAGGCCTTTTCCAGGTCCCGTTCGGCGATCGCTTCGAGCCACTGCGGAATGGCATTGTTGAGCGGACAGCCGATGGTCGTGCAGAACGGGTCGCCGCACTGGACGCAGCGCTCCGACTGCCGGGCAACTATCCGGCTGGTGTAGAAGCGATAGATTTCCTCAAAGTGACGGAGGCGTTTACTGACGTCTTCCTTGTCCGGGTCCAACCTATGGGTGTCTATAAATCCCTGCATATTATCCTCTTTATGCGGAGCCCATCTTTCACGAATCTGCGGCGTTATCGTGCGAACTGAGTCCTCGACGTAACCTCCGGCTACGCCTGCGGGTCAGCTCCTCACGAGTGCCTTGCATCTTCATAAAATCTGAACTCCTTGAAAATCTTGTTCATTCTTCTGAAATCTGAAGCCCTCTGTTGTCGATTTTTCCTGACTCCTGATACCAGAAACCAGAAACCTGGGTTTAATCTCCCTCTTTCGGATTAAGCGGCGCTTTCATGTTTTTCGGTGTGACCATCCAGAAGTAGGCGAGCTCTTCACGGTAGTGATCGAGGATAAACTTCGCCTTCGGGCTGTCGGTCCGGGCGAGGTAGCTGTTGAGAATGCTCTTGAGGTAGAGCTTCGCTTCGCTGTCCTCATCGACATCAATGCGGCGCGCTTCAACCAGTTCGCGGTTCAGATTGTCCATGAACGTTTTATGACGGTCATAGATAAAGGCTGCCCCGCCGGTCATGCCGGCGCCGAAATTGATACCGGTCTCCCCGAGGATAACGACCGTGCCGCCGGTCATGTATTCGCAGGCATGATCGCCGGTTCCCTCGACCACGGCAAGTGCTCCTGAATTACGCACGGCAAAGCGTTCGCCGGTCATGCCGGCAGCAAACAGTTTGCCGCCGGTTGCGCCGTAGAGGCAGGTATTGCCGACGGCGGCGCTGCCATCCTGGTAGTTGCGCGGCGTGACGATAATCCGGCCGTTGTTCATCCCCTTGCCGACGTAATCGTTGGCGACGCCCTTGACCCAGATGCTGACGCCTTTAATCAAAAAGGCGCCGAGTGATTGGCCGGCGACGCCGGAGAGCATGAGCTCAATCGTCTCTTTCGGCAGGCCTTTATCTCCATAGTGTTTGGCGATTTCACCGCTGATCATTGCCCCGAAGGAGCGGTTCAGGTTGCTGATTTCGCGCTCGATAACGATCTGCTTGCGTGGGTTTTTGATGGTCGGCATCAACTCCTTGAGGACCTCTTTTTCGAAGGCATTGTCATCAAACGGGTCGTTGCGCTTTTGCCAGGTGTTTTTACCATCAAAGGTCTGCAGCAGAGGCGAAAAATTAAATTTTTTCGCGATCGGTTCGCTGCTCGGTTCGAGCAGGTCGATCCGGCCAACCAGCTCATCGAGGCTGCTGTAACCGAGCTCGGCAAGGATTTCGCGGACATCTTCGGCAACGTTGGTCAGGTAGCTGACGACCTTGTCGACCGTGCCGACATAGTGAGCGCGCAGGCTTTCATCCTGGGTAGCGACGCCGACGGTGCAGCGATTGAGGTGACAAACCCGCAGAAGTTTACAGCCGAGCATCACCAGAAGCGGTGTTCCGAAGCCGTAGTATTCGGCTCCGAACAGCGCCGCCTTAACGATATCGCGACCGATCTTGAGGCCGCCATCGGTCTGCAACTGTACCAGCTCGCGCAGATGATTTGCCTTGAGGCTCTGGTGTGCTTCGGCCAGGCCGAGTTCCCACGGGTTTCCGGCAAACTTTATTGAACTTTGCGGCGCCGCCCCTGTGCCGCCGTCAGCACCGGAAATAACGATCCGGTCGGCGTAGGCCTTGGCGACCCCGGCGGCGATGGTGCCGACCCCTTCGGTTGATACCAGTTTGACGCAGATCCGGGCCTCCGGATTGACCTGCTTGAGATCGAAGATCAACTGGGCCAGGTCCTCGATCGAGTAAATATCGTGATGCGGCGGTGGTGAAATCAGGGTAACCCCGGGGATCGTGAAGCGTAGCGAAGCAATCAGGGGGGTGACCTTTTCGCCCGGGAGTTGCCCTCCTTCGCCCGGCTTGGCACCCTGGGCAACCTTGATCTGGATCTCCTCGGCGCTGCGCAGGTAGCCAGGCGTCACCCCGAATCGTCCGGAGGCAATCTGCTTGATCTTGCTGTTCTTTGCCGATTTGATCCGTTCCGGTGACTCGCCGCCTTCGCCACTGTTGGAACAGCCGCCGAGTTTGGCCATTGCTTCGGCCAAAGCTTCGTGCGCCTCCGGCGAAATCGAGCCGAGCGACATCGCAGCTGAATCGAAGCGCCGGGTGATCGCCTCAACCGGTTCAACCTGATCGAGCGGGATCGGATCACGATCGCTCTTGAACTCGAGGAAGTCACGGACGAAACGGAGGCCGCGGCCGGTAATCAGGTCGCGAAACTTCAGGTAGTTCTTGCGGCTTCTGTTTTCGGCGAAATGATGAATCGTCGTAATGACCTTTGAGTTGAAATCGTGGTATTCACCACCCGGGTTGTCGTTCAGACTGCTGCCGATCGACAGGGGATAGAACGGTGCCATCTGCGGTTTGCGGAAGACCGCATGGTGGACCTTTTTGGTCCGTTCTTCGATGTCAGGGTAGTCGAGACCGGGCAGGAGTGATGCCGAGGCCGGAAAACAGTCGTCGACGATATTATCGGAAAGGCCGATGATATCGAAGAGTGCAGAGTTCCGATAGCTCGAAACCGTGCTGATTCCCATTTTTGACATGACCTTGAGAATTCCCTTGGTCAGGGCATCGAAAACGTTCTTCAGGCCGATCCGCGCCGCCCGGTGCGTCGACTGGCTCCGCTCGAGAGAGTTGAGAGCGGTCGCATAGAGCAGCCAGGGATAAATGGCGAGGGCACCGTTGGCAATCAGAACCGATGCATCGTGGGCGTCAACGACTTCGCCGGTGACTGCAACCAGGGAGACAAGGTGGCGCAGTTCTTCCTTGAGAAGGCGTTGATTGATATAGCCTACGGCCATCGCCATCGGGATTAAATTGTTCTTGTCATCGAGGCAGCGATCATCAAGGATAACGACCCTGATTCCCTGGTCACGAACGGCGGTGATAACCGTATCGCTCAATGTCTCAAGCGATTTCCTGAGATCATCCGTAAAGCATGTATAGAAACGCTCGTAGCGGTAAATCGGCTCATAGCGATCACTGTCAGGCTTGCCGAAGGAAAGCAATGCGACAAAAATTTCGCGAGAGAGAATCGGCGATACACTTTTCAGGCGGCGCCCCCGGTCCGGAGTTTCGATCAGCGGGTTCCCGGTTTCACCGATACCGATAGTTGTCGACATCACGACTTTTTCGCGGTAGGGATCGATCGGCGGGTTGGTGACCTGGGCGAACTTCTGGCGGAAGAATTCGCTGTGCTTGCGTTGCGCATCGGAAAAGGCGGCCTGCGGAGTATCGTCCCCCATCGAGCCGGTCGGCTCCTTGCCTTCGCGCAGCATCGGCTTGATGATTTTCTCGACTGTTTCGTTGGTGATGTTGTGGTAGCGCTGTGATCGTTCGAGGTCGTCGACGTGCAGACGGTCCTGATCCTCGAACTGATGCTCGATAAATTCCTGCAGGTAAAAAGTGCTGTCGGTGAGCCATTCACTGTAGGGGTTCGAATCCATGAGATATCGATCGATCTCGGTGGTCTTGAAAATCTCACCCTGAACAAGGTCGGCGGCAATCATTTCGCCGCTTTGCAGGCGGCCGCGCTCACGAATGTTTTCCGGTGGAGTTCCGAGTACACCATATTCGCTGGTCAGAAGCAGGCGATCATCAGTCGTGACGACATACTTGGCCGGCCGCAGACCATTCCGGTCGAGCAGGCAGGCGATGTATCGGCCGTCGGTCAGGCTGACTGCCGCCGGGCCGTCCCATGGCTCCCAGGTCGCCGAAGTGTATTCGTAGAAAGAGCGGAGACTGGCCGGCATGTGGGCAACATTGTGGCGGGCCGGCGGAATCAGCATCCGGGCCGCCTTGAAGAAATCGACACCGTTAATCAGTAGGAATTCGTACATATTATCGAGGCTGGCGCTGTCGCTCGCTCCTGTCTGCAGGATCGGGAACAGGCGCTGCAGCTCTTCATTAGAAAAGACGGGACTTTTCATCGACGCCGTTTTGGCCAGAGCGTTGAACCGATTGGCGCGGATCGAATTGATTTCACCGTTGTGTGCGAGGTTGCGGAAAGGTTGGGCAAGGCGCCATTGGGGCAGCGTGTTGGTCGAAAAACGCTGATGAAACAGAACCAGGGCTGTCGAAAAGTCGGGATTGGTCAGGTCCGGATAAAGCTGTTGCAGAAAGTTCGGCATCACCAGGCCCTTGTAAGAGATCAGGGTGCGGGACAGGTTGGCGATATAAAAACCCTTTTCATCAGAAAACCGATTTTCAACCTCGCGCCGGGTCAGGTATAGGAGGGCATCAAAACGCCGGGTTGCAATCAATTCCCGCGGGATTACAAAAGCCTGTACAATCTCCGGCAGCAGCTCACGGGCGTAGTCGCCAAGCGCTTCCTGGTCGATTGGAACATCACGGAACAGGACAACCTTGAGGTCATTTTTCTCGCAGGTTTCGACAAATACCTTCTTTTGTTTTTCCCCTTCGGTCAGAAACAGGGTTCCGACGGCAAACGTTTCCGGCAGTGAGACTTCATGCTCATGCGCGATATTGCGCATGAATGCGGTCGGCATCGCGCAGAGGAGTCCACAGCCGTCACCGGTTTTGCCGTCGGCGGCAATGGCGCCCCGGTGCATCATGCGGGAGAGCGCACGGATCGCGTCTTCAAGCAGTTGGTGGGTTGGCTCATTGCGCAAACTGGCCAGCAGGCCAAAGCCACAGTTGTCTTTGAACTGTTCGGCAGGATTGATGAATGTTTTCATTGGGCACATCTTTCAGGAGTTAGTCAGTAATCTTCCATAATACAGGCAGATTGAATGGAAATAAAGGTTCAGCTTGATTTATTTCTGAAGAATCGTTCACTGCTGGTATGGATAAGCAAAAAGAGGCTTGATTCAAAAGAATCGTGCCTCTTTTTTGCCCGGAGTATAGGGATGAGAAGGTGCAGGTTTTTTTTAACCGAGCCAGAACTAAACAGTTATTTTACTGGGTCGGTCCGGTGATGACAGAAGACACAAAATTACTCAACGTACAGTGGAAGTTCAAACCTGGGTTCTGGATGAGTGCCAGGACCCTTCTTTTCACAGGATAGAATGCTATTGCTGTTTCACGTATGCTTTTTAGTCGTTTTAGCCGTTGATTCTCCAAAGAGGAGATAACGACGATTACTTTTCTCTTCGTTGGCGGTAAACCTGTTTAAAAAACGGTGGTATTCGGCGTAGTCGGCGATTTCTTCCATATCGACTCCTGAATCCTGTATGCGCCATAAGTCTTCCATTTCAGCCTCCCTGTGTCGCAGCGTTTCCCGGGACAGTTAAATCAGTGCGTAATCGTCCGATTCGACGAGATCGGAGGTGCAGCTCAGAAACGAGTTGACCTGTGAATCCTTAACAACCTCGATCTGGTTGTGAGCTGATGAGCAGACGGTTCCGCAATTGGCGCATTCCTGAATCTCTTCATGGAACTGAAATGCATCAAGGTCAGTTTCGATGCAGAGGACCGATTTGCAGGTCGGACAGATGAAATCTGAATAGGTCTTGATTTTGTTCATGCTTTTCTCCTTTAGAACTTTGATGGAATTTCCGGAATAGGTCGAGATGCAGCCGCAATCGCCACATTCAAGAACGTTTGCCGAGTAGCCATCGGCGTGAATGTCGATCTCAAGATGCTTGCTGTTGCATGATGGGCACTTCATACTGATTTCCTTTCGCTAAGAAGTATTAAATAACATAGATGGGAATAGTATCTCTCCCGAGGTGTCTCCTGTCAAGAGAAAAAGTGAAAATTTCTCTTATATTCCGGATACTTACGCCATTTTGTGTTTTACTGGATATACAACAGGTCTATTTTGCGCGCGATTATGCATGCCGCTGAAAATTGGAAGTCGTTTAATATGTTGAAAATAAAAGGGAAAATGAATAAAAACAGGATTTTATAAATAACAGGGGAGGTCGGAGGTGACAGCCGGTCTTTATGGCTGGTCTTTCTTGAGTTGATCAATGCGATCAATGAAACGACGCCAGGTGAGGGTCATGCGCCGCGCCAATCGGATCATTAACCTGTCGATAAACGTCGTTCCCTTGCCGCTTTTTTTCTTCTCGACCAACCTGAGATTCCGTTTGCTGTCGAGATCTTCAGTATTGACCTGCAACGCTTTATTTAGCCAGGCCAGAGCGGTATCGTAGTTTTTGAGCATGGCCCACGAGACCCCGAGCTGACGCATGGCATCATAATCCTCGGCACAGCTGGCAATTGCCTGCTCATACCAGTTGATCGCTTCGCGATCATTGCCGAGCTTGGAATAACAGACCCCGATCTGACGGAGGGAGTCATTGTCGTCTGATTTGACGGCAACAGCTTTTTTGAACCAGCTGATGGCCCGGCTCTCCCGTCCCTTTGCCGAAAAGAAGAGACCGAGACTGCGTAGCGTATCGGCATTGCGGGGATCGAGTTCAAGGGCTTTATTGAAGAGACGGTGGGCTTTGGCGAACCGTTCATCCATCAGGTATCCGCCACCAAGGTTGCGCAGGAGAAAAGGGTCCTCCGGTGCTTCCTTGACCCCTTCTGACAACAGCAACTGCCGCGCTCGATGATCGCCGCGCAGATAGAGCGCCGCTTCGGCCTGGAAGAAGAGATTGTAAGCCTGATCGTCGGCCGAGGCCTCAAGAGCCTGGTTGAGAAGTTTTTCCGCTTCTTCTCTTCTGCCCAGATCCATCAGGTTGTCAATGGACGAGCTCAGGCTGCGCAACTCCTCCCGTGTCACACTCATGCCGCTCCCCATTATTTCATATTCTCAAGTCCGGCTTGTTTGACCCATCGCCAGAGTGTCGTCCGTGAAACGCCAAGCTCTTCCGCAGCTCCGATGCGGTTGCCCCGATGTCGGTCCAGAACCTCGGCCAGCAGGCCCGGGTTAAAGGCCTTGTTTGCACGCGGTAAGTTGTCGCACTCCCCAAGGTTGTTGCGAAACAGGTTTTCCGGTACATGCTCAAGACCAACCTCGTCTCCCTTGCAGAGGATTACCGCCTGCTCCATCAGGTTGAGCAGCTCCCGGACGTTGCCGGGAAAGTCGTACGACAAAATCAGTCGCATCAGGTCGGGAGAGACCGCCTTGATCCGTTTGTTGTAAAGGGCATTGAAGCGCTGCATCGCCATGTCGATGAGCAGGGGGATATCTTCCCGGCGCTCCCTCAATGGCGGGATGTTGAGCGTCACCGTATTGATCCGGAACAGGAGGTCCTGGCGGAATGTTCCTTGCGCTACCATCTGCTCGAGGTTGCGATGCGTTGCGGTAATGAACCGGACATCGGCCTGCAGGGTCTCTTTGCCGCCCACCGGCTGGAATTCCCGGTTTTCAAGGACCCGCAGTAACTTGACTTGCAGTGAAAGCGGCAAATCGCCGACTTCATCAAGGAAAAATGTACCGCCCTGGCAGAGCTCGAGCCGGCCGGGCCTGTCCTCGTCGGCACCGGTATATGCTCCCTTGCGGACACCGAAGATTTCCGCTTCGAGAAGGTTCTCCGGCAGGGCGCCGCAGTTGATGATGATCAAAGGACCGACCCGGCGTGGGCTTAATTCATGAATCGCCCGGGCAAACAGCTCTTTGCCGGTGCCGCTGTCGCCATGGATAAAGACAGTCGCTTCGCTGGACGAAATGTCGTTGACGATTTCAAAAAGGCGCCGCATCGTCGGATTGCGGCTGACCATATTTTCAAAAGCGTATTTCTTCTGGATCTCTTCTTTCAGGGTATAGACCATGGAGAGGTCGCGCATTGATTCGACGGCCCCGACAATATTGCCATCTTCATCTTCGAGCGTCGAAGCGCTGATCGAGACCGGCTTGCAGTGTCCCTCGTTGTCAATGATCTGGACTTCTCGATTAATGACAGGTTGACCCGTCTCCATCGCTTCGCGAACCGGACAGCCGTTTTTGCAGACAGAGGAGTGGAATATCTCCTGGCAGGGGCGACCGACCGCTTCGCTGTAGGGGATTCCGGTCATCTCTTCGGCCGCCTTGTTGTAGGTCCAGATGCGCATGTCCCTGTCGACGGTGAATATGCCGTCAGCCACGCTGTTGACGATGGTGTTGATGTGTCGGCGGCTTCTGATTGTTTCAACGCCGCCGACAAAATTCCCCGCGGAATCATATAGGATCGAGGCACTGATGGTGATCGGTATGCGCTTGCCGTCCTTGCGCTTGATTGACATGATCCGGTTATGGATGGTTGTGTGTTTTTCTTTCGCCTCGAGGAGAGGACATTCCTCCTTGCAGAGATCGGAACAGAACACTTCATGGCAATACCGCCCTAAAACCTCTTCACACTTAAAGCCGGTGAGCGATGCCGCCGCTGTATTGAATGCGGAAATACGCATCTCCTGGTCTACGACAAAAATGCCGTCAGGAAGGGAATCCATCATGCTGATGCAATCGAAGTTGCCGATTCCTCTGAAATGTGCCATCGAGAGAGTTCCTCCGTCATGTGTTGACGCTTCAGAATACATCGTAGGCAGCATTGCTGTAAAGCTTCAATTAGTTGATTTTAATTTTACGCGTTCCGGGCAGATTACTGAAAAGGGTATCTTTTTTGTGAGATGATTAAACTGCGGAAGTGATGATCTTTTATTTTGTTTTTTTGAACACGGAGGAGAATCCACTGGTCCACGAATACCCGGAGGTCACCCCCGGAGCGCTAAGCTCCGGGGGTAATCCCTGTCAGGCGAAGAAAGCAATAAACATACAGAAAATCAGGACCAGGCCGGTAAAGACCGCCAGGAAGCCGAATCCTTTAAAAATGAAATCGTAAAGGACACTGCTCTGCTTCTCCATAAGGAAGTTTTCGGTGATGCCCAGCTCTTCGTATCGTTTCCACTGGTCACCCCGCTCCTCCATCAGTTCCTCTTTGCTGACTTCGCCGTTAAAGATGACAAAATCCATCGGGAACTTCTCGGGGCGTCCGTGGGTATTGAAGAAATGGACGGTAAAGATAAAACCGGTCGCCAGCAGTGCTTCATCCGAATGGATGATCGTTGCCACATTGAGCATCCATCCCGGCAGGAAGTGCCCGAAGAACTCCGGAAACCAGAGCATGAGGCCGGAGCCGCCGATGGCGAACATACCCCAGAAGACAGCGAGGAAGTCGAACTTTTCCCAGTAGGTCCAGCGCTCGAAGCTCGGTTTCGGGCCCTTGAAGAAGAACCATTTCACCATTCCGATAATGTCGCTGATGTCGCGCAGGTTCGGCATCAGGGAGTCGGGACCGAACAGCTTCTGCAGAAAGTGTCCCTTGACATCTTTGCGGATGAACAGGAAGTCGATGCTCATCCAGAGCGCACCGAGGAAATAGTAAAAGGTCAGAATCGCGCAACCGCGATGGATCAAGCCGGCATAATGAACGCCGCCGTAGAACGACATCAGGGTTTTGGCCCAGACCTGGTCGCTGAACTTGAGGGGGAGCCCGGTCAGTGAAAGGCCGAGGAAGCTGATAATGACCGTCACGTGCAGCAGGATGTGGCGCATTTTGAAACGGGAGTAGACCTTGTGGGCGTCGGGGTCGATGTGCGCGCGACCCTCAATCAAGGCTTTCTTCTTCTCCCGGTTTTCTACAAAACCACGGAACATCCAGAGTAGAGAATGAATCCAGAAAAATGTGAATGTGCCGATCAGTAGCCCCGACATGCCCATGAAGGTCCAGTAGAGGATGGGATATTTTTCACTATCGCTGTGATCGCCGTGAGCGTAGTACATGCTGAAAAATTCCGAGGCATCCGGGTGGCATTGTTGGCAGACTCCCTGAATGTTTGCCTCGTTAATCGTTGACTTCGGGTTAGCCTCGGGCAAGACATTGTGTGCCGTGTGGCAGTCGGCACATCCGGCGTTCTGATCGGGAAAGCCGAGCATGTAGCCCTTGCCGTGATAGCTCTCGAGGTAGGTCTCAACGGCATTCGGATTGACCCCGTTGCGTTCCATCATGTCATGGTTGTCGTGGCAAGGGATGCAGGTCGAGGAGTAGAATAATTTTCCCTCATTGCTGGTCCCGGGTTTGATCTCCTGGATCTCATGCAGGCCATGACAGCTGCTGCAGTCGGGCGCGTCGGCGTTGCCGGCCAGCAGGCTTTCGCCGTGGATCGAGTTCATGAAGCCATCCATGTCGTCGTGGCATTCGACACAGATGGTTACGCTGGCCCTTTTGTCGACATCCGGGGTGCGGTGGATATCGGTGTGGCAGGAAGTGCAGCTGACTTCGTTGGTGAAGTGGACACTGTCAATATATTCGGCCATCACCTTGGTGTGGCAGCGATCGCATTTGACATCGTCAATATCGGCTTCGCCTTCCATGTGCTTGTCGAGCTGCATCCCGGAGAGATGGCAGCTGGTGCAGCCATTCCCGCCGTGTGCAGAGGCGACAAAATCTTCCGCGCTGACAAGGTCATCATGGCAGTCGAGGCATGCCGAAGAGTCGACCATTGATTTCGGTCCCGCTGCCAGGGCCTCACTGGACACGCCCGTAAGCACGAAGGCCAGCAAAAATAGTGTGAACAATAATGAGTTACGCATCTTCTTCTCCTGTTGTTTTAGATGGACTCTGGACCAGTAACTCTGTGATCTGTTGCCGGGCCGCCTCCATGTTTTTAATGTTGTTTTTGAACTCCATCTCCCTGAGATAGAGACGAAAATGATTTTTGAACCCGCCGCAATATGAGGAGAGGCGGTTTTTTGTGTTTTTCCAGAAAACCCGGGCTTTTTCTCTGGCGCTGTTGCCGGGCAGGCAATTGATGCGATCAAGCTGCAGCTCGTCAAGCGCCTTGCGATCTGCTGCGATAATCCACCCGGCAACCGAGGATGGGTCGAGCCGCGCATGTTCTCCATCTGCTGTTTCATTCGTAAGCAGCAGTTCCATTTCAGACTCCTGATGAATCAGGCAACCGATCAAAACAGCATTACGTCTCTTTTCGCTTATTCCGGTAGCGACAAATAAATTTGGTGAGATTTCAGAGCTGCCGTAACTGCGCCGCAGATATCTTTCGCGGTCTGCGGCTATCAATTCGCGAATGCGGCCATAATAGAGATGAACTGTCTTCAGATTCAGGCCTGTCTCCTCGGCAATCTGTGAGGCCGGGTTTCCTGAGACAAAACCGGAAACAATCGCTTCCATTGCCTCAGGAGTCAGTCGTGACCGGCGCCGCGTCGGAGAGAACTTCAGCCCACAGGCGCTGCACTTATTACGACCATCGGCCAGGTTGTAAAGATGGTCATTTCCGCATTGAGGACATGTCGTTAACGATTTTTCAGTCATAGTCCGGTCCAGTTAACTGGTGAAGTTGTGAGCAAAGCATAAAAAGACAGGGGCTTTTGACCCCTGCCCGGGTGGCCCTGATGGCCTAACTGATTAACTTGCCGGCGATGTGGCTCAGTGCGGGCCAGGCCTGAACCAGGCTTGCGCCGACAGCGAACATTCCCGTTACAAAGAGCATCGGTCCGATGTATTCCCGGTCATCGAGATCCGAATGTGCTTGCTTGTTCTTCATGACATTCTCCTTCACGTAATGTGTACGTCGATGCGGGTTCATGTGAAAAGGTTGACAATGGCTCCGCCCATGCAGAGAACTGACCATACGGCAAAGGTGCAGATGAAGACGGCGATCGAGCCGTATACGCCGATGATCCCTTTAGCAGTTGCCTCTTCCATCAAGCTTGAATAATTCTGTTTTGTTTTCATTTTTTCTCTCCTTTCATTCGGGTGTATGTTGTGAACTGTTCACATGCAGAGGTTTTTCATAATGGTCTGGGCGCGTTTACTTCCCTGCTCCAGTACCGTGATTCCCTCGTTGGCGACTTTTTCAATTAATGGCATTGATTCCGGGTCGCGGCAGACAACACCGTAAACACCATTTTCTTCGAGCCACTTATGCAGCTCCGGGTTCTTGTTCTGGTCCCAGACCTGGAGCTGAATATCCTGAAGGCACTCCATGACCGTATCGTAATTCACAATAAAAAAGATTCGCTCAAGGCCTGTCGTGCTGTGGTAAAGATTTCCGTAGTAAGGAACAGCCAGCGTCGTCATTGTTTTATTGCTCCTTGATCTGAAACATTAACAATCTTTAACTATAACTAATACAACAGGCATGCCATTATCTGGAAATAAATGAATTTTCTTTAATTAATCAGTAAAAACAGTGGCTTATAAAATTAAAAAAAATTAAAAAAAGATTAAGGAGAAATGCCATGTTTCAGGTGAAACATGGCCAATATGGTAATTAAAGATCAGATGACCGCGTAAGATATTGAAATTACGATTGAATGCGGGATGGAACAGGCGTGAAACGAAAAGTGGAACATTTGAAACATTTAATTAAAAAAACCCGCTGCGCGAACGGCCAGATCGGGTTGTCGACAGGATCGTTTCTGCTCAGTGAGGAAAGCGGGATCGGGAACTGTTCATAATCCGTTCAACGAGAAGACCGGTTGGAACGGCAAACAGGAGAGTCAGGAGAGAGCGTCCCAGGGAAAATGGCCAACCGAGAAAACCGACTTCCAGCGGGATCATTGGCAGCTTGACGGCATAAGCGGCAAGGACAATCGTGACCACGGCCCAGCGGGCTCCCTGGTTACGTATCGTCATGAGGAGCGGGAATATAATATAGGGTGGCCCGATCAACAAGGTGCCGCAGAGCATTGCAACCAGCAGCGCCTTTGGTCCGCTCTTCTCGCCGAGGAGTCGGGATACCATGTCGCGACTGATCCAGGTCTGGACCAGCCCGACCAGCCCCATGACGGCGAGCACGAGCAGGGAAACCGATATGAGCAACTGGCCTCCGGATTGCAGCGCGGTCCAGGCTCTCTCCGGACTGAGCCAGGTGGCAATCAGGTATAACAGGAGGGTCAGGCTGACCAGCCACTGCGAAACGAACCAGCGCAGGATCATCATATCAGCCCTCCGATCAACAGCCCGATCAGCAGGGCGGCGATAAAGGTGATGCTATTGCGCCAGAGCGCAAACTTCCATCCGAAAACGTGTGCCTCCACCGGCAGGGAGACGATGCCGACCGATACCCATGAAACAATGAAGGCGGCCGCGGCCGGTGGCCAGGCGCCGGTTTCGATGAACGAACCGGCAATCGGGAAAGCTGCGACCGGCGGCCCGATTGCGACCGCCCCGACAAGTGCTCCATTCAAAAGCGAGAGCAGGTGGTTATTATCACCGAGCCAGCCGCGAATTGACTCGGGGGGAACGAATTCATTAAAAAGGCCGATCAAGGCAAATATCGAAAGCAAAAGCGGCAGCATCCGCACCAGGGTCTGGCGCGCGGCCAGCAGACTGCTTCGGGTTTTTTCACGCTCCCGGCGGAAACCGAGTAGATAGAGGGCTGAAACAAGAACGAGATAGAAGAGTCCGGTTGCGAGCATGAATGCCTGGGGCCTGTCATTGAAAAAGGTTGTTTACGTCGCAGGATAATTTGAATCGTGGAGCTTGTAAAGATCATCATGTTATTGCCCGGCTTTACTTTGTCCGGTATATTGACGTTTGCTGCTTTGGCTTTAGTTTTGGCGTTCCGGCTTGTCGTTTGGATATCATCAGGGGGTTGCTTATGGCAGAAACAGGAAAACGCATCATCATTGTCGGGGCCGGTCCGGGTGGACTGACCGCCGGGATGATTCTTGCCCGGCGTGGCTTCGATGTAACGATCTATGAAAAAGAGACTGAAGTCGGTGGTCGTAATGGAGAACTGCGGCTTGCTGACTACCGGTTCGATATCGGCCCGACCTTCCTGATGATGAAATTCCTGCTCGATGAAATGTTTGCCGAAACCGGTCGCGACTCTGCCGATTATCTCGATTTTGTCCGTCTCGATCCAATGTATGAACTCAAGTTTGTCGACCGGGCAATTTTTCCGACTGATGATTTTGACAAAATGCGGGATGAGATAGCCCGTGCCTTTCCCGGGGAAGAAGCCGGTCTCGAACTATTTTTTAAGCGGGAAAAAGAACGTTTTGCAAAAATGTATGGTTGTTTGCAGGCAGCGTATTCGTCACCCCTCGATTATCTCAAGCCGGTGTTTCTCAAGGCAATACCGCATTTGAGTGTCGGTCGGAGCCTCTATGGAGTGCTCGGTGACTACTTTGATCACGAATACTTGCGCCTCGCCTTTACCTTCCAGTCAAAGTATCTCGGGATGTCGCCCTGGAGCTGTCCGGGCGCTTTCGCCATGATCCCCTATATTGAATATGCGTACGGAATCTATCATGTCACCGGTGGCCTGAGTGAAATCTCCCGGGCGATGGCAAAGGTTCTCGAAGAGGAGGGCGGGACAATCTGTCTCGGGGCGCCGGTGGAAAAGCTTTTGACCCGCGGCCGCCTGGTCGATGGGGTTGTTCTTGCAAACGGAGCAATTGATCGAGCCGATTCGGTCATCGTCAATGCTGACTTCGCCCACGCGATGACCCGCATCATCGAACCGGGCCTGCTCGAGAAATACACGCAGGAGAATCTTGCTGCCCGTGATTATTCCTGTTCAACCTTTATGCTCTATCTTGGTCTCGACAAGACCTATGATATGACGCACCATACCATCATCTTCGCCGAGGACTACGAGCGAAATATCGCCGATATCTCGATCAATAAATGCCTGTCCGATCAACTTTCATTCTATGTCCGAAATGCTTCGGTGACTGATTCGACCCAGGCCCCGGAGGGGCACTCGGCAATCTATGTCCTCGTGCCGGTTGCCAATAACCAGAGCGGAATTGACTGGAGTCAGGAGGCTGGGCCGTTTCGCGAAAGGGTTCTTGATGCGATAGCCCAGCGCACCGCCCTGACTGATATCCGTGATCATATCGTCGTTGAAAAGATGATTACACCGGAAGATTGGGAAGAAGAACGAAGTGTTTATTTCGGTGCGACCTTCAACCTTTCGCACAAACTGACACAGATGCTCTATCTTCGTCCGCATAATCAATTCGAAGAGCTTGCCAATTGCTATCTGGTCGGTGGCGGCACCCACCCGGGCAGCGGTCTGCCGACAATTTACGAGTCGGGACGGATCACCGCGAATTTGCTGGCGGAGCGATTCGGGGCCGATTTTAAAAAACCTTCTGGTGTGCCGTTGTCCTGAAATGACCGACTGATAAAAAAACGATCCCTTTTGTATGTTGCTGCTCAAACGGAATGATTACGGTAATGGCATCGACACTCTTGTTGCAAACGAGATTTGACAAGAGGAACATCAGGGACAGGATTGGCACCGGGGCCCTTTACGTCCAAACGTATTAATGCAACTCATTGCAGATTGAAAACCTGTAGGAAACCGGGTTTAAACAGCAACCGGATCGAGGTTTCTAAGCAGGCACAGGGAGTGCTTTTAAATTAAATTTCCCTTAGATTAAAATTGACTTAAGTTCTTGAAGTATATAGGTAAATATAATATCTTCCTAAGCTGAATTCTAATCCTGAGGAGGAAGAAATGAAAAAGATTATTGTACTCGCAATGCTTCTTGCTTTCGTAAGTGTCAGCGCATTTGCTGCCGACGTTGTCACTTATGAAAACAAAAAAGGGAATGTCACTTTTGACCACAAGGCTCACCAGGAAAAGCTGGGTGATTGCGCCAAGTGTCATGAAGGGACTCCGGCCAAGATCGCCGTTGACAAAGACTTCGGTCACAAGACCTGCAAGGCTTGTCACAAAGATATGGGCGGTCCGACTAAATGTAACGACTGCCACAAAAAGTAAGACCCGATACATTTAGACATGGAAAAGGGCGCCGGTTTCGGTGCCCTTTTTTATTGTTTAATGGTTGTGACGAAAAGTCCTGGGTTGGGCAATAACAAACAGCACTGTTTGTTATACTTTGACAGGACAGATAAAGTCGTCCGGTTTGATCGTCAGAGTGGAGCAACTGACATTGTCGAGAACCCGCTCCGCCGTGTTGCCGATCAGTAAACCCTGCAGGCCGCCGCGCCCCAGACTGCCCATGACCAGGAGATCGGTTCGGCGTTTTGTGGCAAAGTCGGTGAGTACGTCGGCGGGATCACCCGGGAAAAGGTGTGTGCGGATTTTGATATCCAAATCGATGTAAGGTGAAATGGCCTCCTCCAGCCACGATTCGCGGAGCTTTTTCTCTTTGGTTTTTATCTCTTCGACATCGGAATTTGATAACTTGAAGCGTGGCCCTTGCAGGGTCGTTGTTGCAAACGTTTGCCAGGCATGCACTATGTCGAGTTCCGCACCTTCACGGACACTTAAGGATGTTGCCAACCCGAGAATGTTCTTGAGCAGCTCATTGGAGGCTGGCTTTTCAGGTGCAAGGTCAACTGCTGCCATGATTCTATTGAAATGTTTTTTGCGGCCCGGTTTAATGAGCATGACCGGAACCGGACATTTGCGAAGGAGCTTCATGTCGGTTACGGAAATGGCTTGTCGTTTTGATGGTGTGTCCCGGGTTTTCATCAACAGGTCGCATTTGTTCTCGAGGATGAAGCGGATGGTTTCAACCCCCTGATCACCACTGGCGATTTTCAATGGAATTTTCCCGTGATCAATCTCCTCCATGTGTTTTGCGAAATGATGCTCGACATTGTACTGGCGGTCGGAAAGAAATTGTTTTATCCTTTCCTGCCCGAGAAGAAGTTGGGTTGCTGAAGAGATTGGTTCATCGATATGCACGGCCAGAATTTTTGCCTTGTTGTTCCCGGCAAGTACAGCCGCGCGTTTCAAGGCGATTTTATCGGAGTTGGCGGCATTATACAGCACGGCTATTCTCTTGAAACGATCCATATCGGTCCCTTCAAATCAGGTTTTTGTTGCATCTGTTAAAAAATATGCCAGAATTTGCAGGTAATTCAATCACGCACGACTTATTTTATGGGTTTTTATGATGAATAAGCTTTGGCTCTACTCGATCCTCCTTTTACTCGGCCTTTTCGGTTCACAGTTTTCCCATCAACTTCCCGAAGATGTTTACCGGGTTGTTGACCCGGTGCTCACGCTTTTGACGATGACCGGACTCGCCTATATCATGATCAACGTTGGTCGGGAGTTTCAGATCGACAAGTCGAAAACGCGCGAGTACGGTTGGGATTATATCGTTGCGGCAACGGCGGCAACATTCCCCTGGATCTTCTGTGCTATTTATTTTGTCGTTGTTTTCTCTCCTTCAGTCGATTGGGGGAGCTGGCCAGCCTGGCGAGATTCCCTTCTGGTAGCACGCTTTGCCGCACCGACTTCGGCCGGGGTCCTTTTCTCGATGCTGGCCGCAGCCGGGTTGGCCTCGACCTGGGTCTTCAAGAAAGCCCGCATTCTGGCAATATTTGATGACCTCGACACCGTCTTGCTGATGATTCCGCTCAAAATTGCCGTTGTTGGTTTCAGCTGGATGCTGATGGGGGTGATCGGAATTATCATCGCCCAGCTCTGGATTGCCTGGGTTTATCTCAACCGGTTGAAAATTCCACATTCAAGCGGGGCAATACTCTTCTACGGCTTTATCATTGCGGCTGTTTCAGAAGTTATTTATCTATTGACTGACATGTGGGGAAAGGTGCCGATTAATATCGAGGTACTACTTCCGGCTTTTGTATTGGGCTGTCTGATCAAGGAGGATGTTGAGCCTGGCCACGACGAAGGTCACCAGGAAACCCGCCTCGACTTTACGATTTCGGCGCTCTTCATGGTACTGGTTGGCCTTTCGATGCCGTTGATTGCCTGGAACGAGATTGCCGGCGAAGGCTCGATGATAATGGTGCTTTTTCACGTTCTGGTGGTCACCGTGATTGCCAACCTTGGTAAAATGTTCCCGGCCTTTTGTTACCGGAAAGAAGCTTCATGGCGGCAAAGGCTGGCTGTTTCCATTGGCATGTGGCCGCGTGGCGAGGTCGGCGCCGGGGTGCTGATCCTCTCCCTCTCGTATGGCATCAGCGGAGCCGCTGTTGGTGTCGCCTCGCTCTGCCTTGCCCTCAACCTGGCAATGACCGGAGTCTTTATCGGAATCATCCGGCGTTTGCTGGCGGCTGATGGGCAACTGGTTGAAAACTGATACCTGCAAATAGCAGATGGACACAAGAGCGGCCCTTTCCGGGCCGCTCTTTTTATAAACCGCTCGGAAAATTTATTGTTGGCCGACATAAATTGTTAAGCGCCCGGGAATCGCAGGGGAGGGATCATCCGGTCGACTCATCAATTTGCCGGAAGTAATGCCTGCAAAACCGGGAGTAGATTCTTAACCATTATCTCGACGCCGCGGGCGTTGGGATGGATGCCGTCAGCCTGATTGAACTCTGCTCTGGTGGCGACCCCTTCGAGGAAGAATGGATAGAATGGGATCGCATGTTTTTCGGCCAGTTCGGGATATAGGTTGTCGAATCTGGTATAGTAGGTAGGGCCTAAATTACGCGGTGCTTTCATCCCTGCAAGCAGAACCTGGCTCCCTTTTTGCCGGATTTTTTCAATGATGGCATCAAGATTGGCACGGGTTTTTTCCGGGTCGAGCCCGCGCAGGGCGTCGTTGCTGCCGAGGGCGAGGAGGACCAGGTCGGGATTATCTGCCAGGGTCCAGTCGAGCCGCCGCAAGCCGCCGGCGCTGGTATCACCGGAGACCCCGGCGTTGATCACGCGGACGTTATGACCGCGCTTTTGTAACGCGGCTTCGAGTTGCGCCGGAAGCGCCTCGGCGTTGGCAAGACCATAACCGGCCGTGAGGCTGTCGCCGAGGGCAACAATCTTGAACAGATTGCGATCAGCCGCCGCTCCGGTATGGACGGTCAGCATAAACAGGATTAATACTAACAAACTGCGAAAAGGCATAAAGACCTCATGATTCATATCGATAACGTTCATTTAAGTTTAATCGGTGGTGCCGGTCCGGTCAATATCCTGCGCGGCGTCAATCTCGATGTCGCGCCGGGAGAAACCTTGAGTATCGTCGGCTCCTCCGGCGCCGGCAAGACAACACTGCTGATGGTTCTGGCCGGTCTGGAACGTCCAACCTCCGGTACGCTGCAAGTCGCCGGAACCGATATTACACATCTGGATGAAGACCAGTTGGCGCGGTTCCGGCGCGAATATGTCGGTATTGTTTTTCAATCGTTCCACCTGATCCCGACCATGTCGGCGCTCGAAAATGTCGCTTTGCCGCTGGAGTTTTCCGGCGGTGACCACCCGGTGGAACGGGCTGAAGAAGCGTTGCGGGCGACCGGCCTCGGCGACCGTATGGCGCATTATCCCGGGGAGTTGTCCGGCGGAGAGCAGCAGCGCGTTGCCCTGGCGCGTGCGTTTGTCGCCCGCCCGGCCCTGATCCTTGCCGATGAACCGACCGGGAATCTCGATAAGAACACCGGTCTGCAGGTCATGGATATGCTTTTCACCATGCAGCGCGATTTTGATACGACGCTGGTGCTGGTCACCCACGATGAAAAGCTGGCGCAGCGTTGCGACCGGACTCTGGCGATGAACGACGGCACAATGAGCCCGGTCGGAGAGGCTTATGCCTGAATTCTCTCCTTTTGCCAACGCTTTGCGGATCGCCCGGCGCGAACTTCGGAGTGGGTTGCGGCGCTTTGGTGTATTTCTGGCCTGTCTTTTTCTCGGCGTCTTCGCCATCGCAGTGGTCGGTTCCTTTACGGCCTCGGCCCGCCGGGGTCTTCTCAATGATGCCGCCGCCCTGCTGGGCGGCGATGTAGAAATTCGCCTGACGCACCGCCCGCTCAAGGCGGAGCAACTCGAATATGTCGAAAATCTGGGTGCTGTTTCCCGGACCGCTTCGTTGCGGACGATGGCTTTTGCTGTGAGCGGCGACGGCCGCGGACTCGTTGAACTGAAAGCTGTTGATTCCGCTTATCCTCACTACGGCGAACCCGGCATCGAACCGGAGCAGTCATTGCAGGGTGCCCTGGCCAAAGGTGTTCTGGTTGAAGAATCCCTGCTGCTGCGTCTGCGGATGGCGGTAGGTGACGAGCTCCGTCTCGGCTCGGCCCGGTTCCCGATTGCCGGTGTCCTGCACAACGAACCGGATCGGGTGATTCGTGCTTTCAGCCTCGGGCCGCGGGTGATGATATCTTTTCCCGGATTGGCCAAAACCGGGCTCATCCAGCCCGGGAGTCTGGTTAATTACCGGTACCGCATCAAATTGCCGGATGAGGCAGACGCCAAAGCAGTCAAGGCATCCATCGAGAAGGATTTCGTCGACAGCGGCTGGCGGGTCCGGACCTGGCATGATGCGGCGCCACGTATCCGCCGGTTCCTCGACCGGATGAGCACCAACCTGACCCTCCTCGGGTTATGCGCGTTGCTGGTCGGTGGCCTGGGCGTCTCCGGTGCCGTCAGGGGGTACCTCGACAGTAAAATGGTTCATATCGCCGCAATGAAATGCCTCGGGGCCGACAACCGGACAATTTTCATCAGTTACCTGTTCCAGGTTCTTCTGCTCGGCGGACTCGCCTCCGGTCTCGGATTGGCGCTCGCCGCCGTGGTGCCGTTTTTTGTTGAGTCTTTTGTCGGAAAATCTCTGCCGATCCCGTTTGTCGCAGCCATCTTTCCCGGAGTTCTCGGCTCGGCGGCGCTTTTCGGACTCCTGATTTCGCTCCTTTTTTCGCTCAAGGCTCTCGGAAATGCGAGCCGGGTGTCACCGGCGATTTTGTTTCGCGGCTACACCGGCGCCGGCGGCGGCTCAACCAGCCCCCGCATCCGTCTGGCGATTGCCGTTACTGCAATCCTGTTGGTCGGCCTGACGTTGTTATCGAGCGCCGATACCCGCATGGCCGCCTGGTTCTCTGTCGGCGCGGTCGCCTGTTTCCTGGTATTTCGCTTCGCTACAGCGCTGGTTATCCGGCTTGCCGCGGCGATTCCGTTGCCGCGTGAACCACGGCTGGCGCTCGGACTGCGCAACATCTATCGGCGCGGTGCTCCGGCACGGAGCGTCATGTTTTCCCTCGGACTCGGGCTGACGGCGCTGGTATTGATCTCCCAGGTTCATGTCAATCTCAACGCCCTGGTCGATAATGAGATCCCGCGTGACGCCCCGGCCTTTTTCCTGCTCGATATTCAACCTGACCAGGTTGCGCCATTCGAGGAGATTGTCGCGCAATCGCCTGAGATCATTAAAAGCCGACGGTTCCCGACCCTGCGCGGGCGCATTGTCGCGATCAAAGGGGTACCGGTCGATGAGGCCGAAATCTCTCCCGATGTCGAATGGGCCGTCCGTGGCGACCGTTTTTTGAGCTATACGCGGGAAATGCCGGAAGGGACCAGACTGATTGCCGGAGAATGGTGGGGTCAGGACCGGCCAATTGACAGCCAACTGGTTTCGATTACCGCCGACCTGGCCAAGGGATTTGGGGTCGCGATCGGAGATACGATCAGTGTTGATGTCCTCGGCCGCAGGCTAACGGCACGGATCACCAGTGTCCGCGAAGTCGACTGGTCGAATATGCAGCTGAACTTTGCCCTGCTGTTTTCCCCGGGCATCCTGTCGAGCGCCCCACAAACCAATATTGCCGCCATTCATGTCTCGCCCGCTGACGAGGCGCAGGTTTATACGGCCCTGACCGATCGTTTCGCCAATGTTTCGGTGATCGGGGTTCGGGAAGTCCTGGAAAATGTGTCGCGTACCCTTGGTCGGCTCAGCGCGACCTTCAGTGCCATGGCCGCCCTGGCACTTGTGGTCTCACTGATGGTATTGGCCGGAGCCCTGTCCGCTGATCAGCATCGGCGGATTCACGATTCGGTGATTTTCAAGGTCTGCGGCGCCACCCGGCGCGATATTATTTTAAGCTTTGCCTGCGAGTTTCTGATCCTCGGTCTGTGTGCCGGTGTGGTTGCCACCTTTGCCGGAAGTCTTGCGGCGTGGGGCATCCTGACCCGACTGATGGATTCGCCGTTCACGCTTTATCCCGAGGTGGTCCTTGTGACGCTGGTAGTCGCAATCATACTGACGCTTTGTCTCGGTCTTGTCGGCACCTGGAAGGCTCTGGGGCAAAAACCGTCTGTCTTTTTACGGGAAGATTGATTGCAGCTACTGCGGCGTGGTTATCGATATCGTAAGGGACGGTTTATGTCTGAGGCTCATTCCGGTGGAGCAGTGGAAACTATCAAAAAAGCTTTCTTCAGGAGACACTTCCCTTAACTTCGGGTAGTGTCCCCGTAGAACTTTCCGACTCCGATCGGGAATCCATGGATGATTTTGACTCACCCCTGGAGCTCTTGAGGTCGCTTCCGGTAGCGCGATCAATAAACCTCAGCTCGACCGCAACCGCCACGGAGACGGACTGCGTTTGCCTCAAGGCAAACTCCCCGGTAGAAAAGTTAAACAGAAGTACTTCATACAGAAGAAAAGCCCCCTGCAAGGGAGCCGTTTTCTGCATACTCTTTTATGGCTTAATAAAAGAGTATGGCGGAGTGCGCGGCCGCGACCGCGCGGTTCTCCTGTC